>JANNSA010000001.1:0-2210 GCA_031402115.1 Hyphomicrobiaceae bacterium
TGTCGGTGACGCCCGAAATGTGCACGATCCCAGTCATGTCAGCGAACAGTTCCGGCTCGCCAGCGACGAAATGGTGGAAGGTATCGTGCACCAACTTGAACCGGCCGGTCAGATCGAGATCGCGGATTGCTGCAACGACGCGCGCCTTGGAGCTTAACGAGCACTCGACAAAGCCGAGCGGTTCAACCAGTCCCTGAATGCCATGATCGCCAAGAATACGCTCCAGCCGCTTCAGGGCTTCGCGCAAATGACTGGCGGCTTCGGCTGGCTTCGGCTGCCAGCCCAAATCATTGACCGGCACCAGCACTAGCGACTTGGCACCGCAATCCCGTGACGCTACGGCCAGCGCCACAGCCTCACGTTCCCGCTCGGGCGTCCACTGATTGAAACGCTGCAGGCCATTGATCGACAAAATCGTGACGCCGCGTGCCAGCGCCTCTTGCCCAACAGCCTTGGCCGTAAGTCCGGTGGTCAATTCGACATCGGCCAAATCATTGCGAACTTCGACCTGCGTTAGTCCAACTCGCTTGGCGAGATCGAGAAATCGGACAGCGTTCAGCTTGGGCGCAACCATGTGGTTAAGCGCGAAGCGCTGACGCAACTCGGCAACCATCCGGCATCACTCCCCGTACTACCCTGGCACTGTCGCTGCTGCCTCTTTGCGCCAGTCACACGACAAATTACTGACGATTCGGGGCAGATTTACTACCTGGGACCGCATGAAACAAACATTCCACTTGAAGTCAATATGGAATTTTTAAGCCGCCACCACGTACTCGCAATCCGTCACACTCGGATGGTGGCGCTGCCTTCTGCCGCCGCCTGATCCGTGAACTGGTCGACGCTTCGGCCTATCCCCGGTGATGTTACAGACGCCCCTTGATCCGAACAAAGTGCAGGACTAAGCCTGAGGCGGGGTGTGCGCGATCAGCGTGCGAAGGACTGCCGAGGGCTGATCTGCATGCACGGTGACTGGAACAGGCGATCAGACGGCTCATGGCGCCGGTTTGGCGACACACTTGGTAGCGTTGACCGCCGTCATTTCATTGGCCTTCTGACAACCGCCGCCGCTGGAGCGATGACTGCCGCCTGCGCTTCAACGGTTGGCACAACCGGCAGCACGACACCGGCCGCTGCGATCGCGCAGAACGAGACACAAGCCGCAAGCTTGGCCGCCCAAGGCGTCGCCACGGATGTGCGGGTGGCGATGCTGTTGCCGCTGTCACGGCCGGGCGAGGCGGCCAAGGTTGCGATCGATCTCAAGCAGGCTGGCGAGCTGGCGCTATTCGAACTAAACCGCCCCGGCATCACCCTGATCGCCAAGGATACGGGCGCCACGCCTGATGCCGCTGCCGCTGCTGCGCAGCAGGCCTTGGCAGAAGGTGCTGAGATTATCATCGGCCCCGTATTCGCCAACGACGTCGCTGCCGTTGCCCCGATCGCGCGTGCCGCCAATGTGCCGGTGATTGCATTCTCGACGGACCGTAAGGTGGCTGGCAACGGCGTCTACCTGCTGAGCTTCCTGGTTGACGACGAGATCACCCGAGTCATGGCGCAAGCGGCACAGGCCGGCAAACGCACGATCGCCGCCTTCGTGCCGCAGAACAGTTATGGCGACATCGTTGATGGCGCCTTGCGCCGCGTCGCTGGCGCCTCCGGCGTCCAGATTGTCGCCGTGGTCCGCTATCCGGTTGATCCGAACGGCATGGCGGCGCCGATGAAGCAGCTGAAGGCAACCTTCGCCGCCGCCGAGCAATCCGGCCAGCCCGTTGATGCGCTGCTGTTGCCGGGCGCTCAGGACACCTTGCCGACCATTGCGCCGATGCTCGCCTATTACGACGTGCCGGTCAAAGGCGTGCAATTGCTCGGCACTGCCGGCTGGGACTACGCCAATATCGGCCGGGAACCAGTGCTCAATCGCGGCTGGTTCGCGGCGCCTGATCCTACGGGTTGGCGCGACTTTGCCGGCCGTTACGCCAGTACTTATTCTGTGCAACCTGCCCGCATCGCCAGCTTGGGTTATGATGCCGTCAGCCTGGCACTGGCCTTGTCGGGCAACCCGGCTGGTCAGCGCTACACGCCCGGCAACCTGACGCGGGCCAGCGGCTTCGCCGGCACGGACGGCCTGTTCCGCCTACGCGCCGATGGCACCAGCGAGCGCGGCCTCGCCGTCTACGAGGTGCAGAAGCTCGGGCCGCAAGTCATCGACG
>JANNSA010000002.1:0-8522 GCA_031402115.1 Hyphomicrobiaceae bacterium
TCAGCGACAGCGGCCTCGCCGGTGCGCACCATGACGGCGTTTGAGTTAACCCGCTATCTCGACTATTGCTCGGAAATGCTGGCGCTTTCGGCCAAGGTCGCGGCCGTCTATGGCCACAGCTCGCGCGATGCCGTGGTGATCGCCACCGTCAACGAGCTGGAACAGCTCGCTGCCAATATGAGCATCAAGATCTGGCACAAGATCGGCATCATAACCGCCAGCGAACTGAAGGCGGCGAAGCCGAAAGGGGCTTGATGTTCATCGCGCCTGATGCTGCGAGCTATGGCTCGCGCGCCATGAACTGCGTGTGCCCGTTTCTACCACGTGGCGGTGACACGAAGCGCAACACGTTCCGCTGGCGGCGTGACATGGCATCGGCCATGCCAGCGCGATAACCATCAAGTCCGCTTCTATCGGTTCCGGAATTTGTGCAGATCCAACTTCAACAGCGCCGCGTAAGCATTGAGACTGTGGGCAAACGCTCTTGTCACGCTCAAGCCGCGCAACGGTTTGGGCGCCTCGTTTGCGCTGCCGCCACAGGTGGAGCGCTCTCTCGCAACGCGTAATGATTCAATCACTCGGGAGTGAGCCTATGAAGCTGTTCCGTAATCTGATGATCGCCGCCGCTCTGACCATCGGTGTCACCGGTTTTGCCGCTGTTCCGGCCGCGCGCGCCACCGACATTGTCGACATCGCCGCTGGCAACCCGAACTTCTCGACTCTGGTCGCCGCCGTCAAGGCCGCCGGTCTGGTTGGCACGCTGAAGAGCCGGGGCCCGTTCACGGTGTTCGCGCCAACCAATGCCGCCTTCGCCAAGCTGCCAAAAGCTACCCTCGCCGCGCTGCTGAAGCCGAAGAACAAGGGTAAGCTGCGCGCCATCCTGCTCTATCACGTGGTGCCCGGCCGCGTGTTCGCGGCTGACCTCGCCGGCAAGCGCCTGCGCGTCAAGACCGCCCAGGGCGGCAGCGTTCACATCAACGGCAAGCATGGCGTGCGCGTCAACGGCAATAGGGTTGTGACGGCCGATATCCGCGCCACCAACGGTGTCATCCACGTTATCAACAACGTCTTGTTGCCCTGATCTATCCTGATCGGGTCCGCTTTGATCTGCACGGCCTGATCAAGAAAACCCCGGCGTGGTTCAAACCGCGCCGGGGTTTTTCAATCGAACAACCAAAGCGTGCCAATCACGCCGGGCAACAGGAACACTGCGGCCCAGACCAATGATGACACAGCACTGGCTGCCAGAAACTGCGGCCACGCCATTTCAGCAATACCGCTGGCGAGCGGGATAAACGGTCGCAATGGTCCGATGAACTTGCCGACGATGACGCCAAGGATACCCCACTTTTCCATGAAGGCGTGCGCCCTTGGCAGCCATTCGGGGTGCGCCCTGAGCGGCCACATGCGTTCGATGGTGCCTTTCATGGTGCGTCCCATCAGATAGGACGCAATATCGCCCAGGAAGCAGCCGGCGCTGGCTGCCAGCCATAGCTCGACGAGGCTGCCGCCGGCAGCGCCATGGATGCTCCCCAAGGCCACCAGCAGCACGCTGGATGGCACCAGCCACGAAAAGAAAACGATCGATTCACTGAAGCCGAGGGCAAAGGCAATCGGGTCGGCCAGCCAGCTATTGGCCTTGACGGCTTCCGTAAGGCCCGTCCACGCCGCTTCCAACGCCATTGCTTCCCCCATCCCGATTCAGTGGGCTGGACATAGGTCGGCACTCGGCGATTGTATAGGCCAGACCGACTACAGATAAAGTGCCGCGCGCTTGCCGGCCGTCAAACCGGCTGTGGCGTCGGCTCGAACTCTCCGGCCCATTGGTGCGGTGCAAGCTTGGCTTTGACCGCCTGCCGCAGCTTCAAGGGGTCAGCCAGCCACCCACCCATGCCGAGCAGCAGGAAGAAATAGGCGTGCAGGGCATCCCAATAGTGCACCGTGAAGCCAGTGAAGGCGACGGCGACGAACGAGATGGTCCAGCCGAGCGCCGCCCGCCGGATATTGCGCGGCCGGTTTTTGCGGCGACGGTTAATGTGCGCCACCAGCACCCAAGTCGCTGCCACCAACAGAATTATCGCTGGAATGCCGGCGCGCATCGGGATCAGCAACCAGAAGGCGTCGACGCTGGCGGAGTGCATCCAGCCGGGCCGCACCCATTCGCCTAAGCCCAACCCGAACACCGCGTTGGCCCAAACGTTCTCCATGCCATAGGTCCAGATCAGCACGCGGTGGTAGGCGGTCCAAGGGTCAAGCGAAATGTTCATGGCGATGAAGGCAATCGGCGAACGGTCGCTCAACAGACTGATCAGGATGTAGCCAATCAGCGCCGCGCCGCCGAGCATCTTGATGCGGTTGGGGATGCCACGCGTCAGTTGATTGAGCACGCCGAGCAAGCCTTGGATGACAATGGCGTTGAGCGGTGCTGATGACATCGCAAGTATGGTGGCGCCGGCCAGCATGCTCTGATTGCGCCATTGCTGCCGCCGCCGTTGCGCGCTGAACCAGACCATGCCGGCAATGCTGGAGCAGTAGGCGCCATATAGAATCGGATGTTCGAACGTCGACGCCGCGCGCATCAGGCCGCGCCGGATCTCGTCGTAGATGGTGATGTTGATGCCGGTGACCGGCGCCAGCCAGCGATGGATATAGTGCGAGCGCAGGAAGGCTTCCGGCACCGCCAGCAGGCCGACCACGCCAATGGTCAGCAACAGCACGCCCAGTGTCGCTTCATAGGCCGCCTCGTCGCGGATATAGGCGCGCGCCACGACATAGGCGCCAAGACTCTCCAGTGTCAGCGAGCCGCCGAACTGCAGACCATCAAGTGGCCCCAGATGCACCATGAAGACCAGCACGGTCCAGGCGTTGTAGGCAACAAACAGCCCATCAAACAGCGTGAAGCGTAAGTCGCGCGCCTGGAATAGCCGCAACAGCGCCGGCAGAATGAACACCAGCAGCACGACGCGATGCATCATCAGCCGCAGACTGCCGATCCACAAGGAAGCTTCCGGCGGCGCGCAGATCGCGATGATCAGCAGCGTCACCGGCAGCGGCGCCAGCCATAAGGGCGACAGGAAGGACGGGCGCTTGCGCTGTTTCATGGCTGCGCGCCCGGGCAGCATGATTGCGCGAGGTTCCTACGCCCACCGCCGTCATTCCGGCGAAGGCCGGGACCCGCGCAACCATCCGCGCAACCATCCGCGCAACCATCCGCGCAACCATCCGCGCGCGTAACCCGCACGGAGCGGCGCGCCGGTGCCGCGTCGCTGGCCGAACAAACTCGGATGGCTGCGTGGGCCCCTGCCTTCGCCGGGGTGACGGCGGTGGGGATGAAGGCCGCGAGCAGCGTGGGTTGGCAAGCGTGCACGCGCATCATCAGTACGCGTTCTTGTGGGTGAAGCCGTAAAGCGGCGTCAACGCCAGGATGCGCAGATCGAGCAGCAGCGACCAATTGTCGATGTACCAGAGGTCGTGCTCGACGCGGTTGCGCATGTCATCGGGCGTCAGGGTTTCGCCACGGAAGCCGTTGATCTGCGCCCAGCCGGTCAGGCCAGGTTTGACTTGGTGCCGGTTGGCGTAGCGTTCAAGGATCTCGCCATAATGCTCGTTGTGCACCAGCGCATGTGGGCGCGGGCCGACCAGCGCCATGTCGCCGGTGACGATATTGATCAGCTGTGGCAACTCGTCGAGGCTGGTGCGGCGCAGGAATCCGCCAACGCGGGTGACCCGCGGATCGCGCTTGGTCGCCTGCGTGACGGTCGCGCCATCCTCGGCAACGCGCATCGAGCGGAATTTCAGCACTTGGAAGACGCGGTGATTGAGCCCGTGCCGGCGCTGCCGGAAAAACACCGGGCCGGCGCTGTCGAACTTGATGGCGATGGCGATCAGAATGAACACGGGCGTCAGCAGCAGCACCAGCGGCACGGCGATAACATAGTCCTGGATGCGCTTTACGACAGGCGCCCAGTCGGCCATCGGCTTGGCCTTGACGTCGAGCAGACCGACCGGCCCGAGCGCCGAGACGCGATGCTGCTGAATTTCAGCGGGTAGCAGATCCGAGGCGATGTGTGTGCAGATGTGCAGGCTGACCGGCAGATGCTCGACACGGCGCACAATCTCAGCGAGCCGCCCATCGGCAGCCGGCGGCAGTGCAATGATGATCTCGTCGATGCGGTCCTGGCGGCCGGCTGCAATGAGGTGTTCGAGCGTGCCAGCTGCCGCCGGGCCGCCATCGTCGAGCCGGTCCTCGGCGAGCCGGTCATCGTAAACCCCGATCAGGCGGACGCCGGAACCGGGCGTGCGCGCGTGCGCAGCAATTTGTTGCGCGATCCGGCCAGAACCATAGACGGCGAGCGTGCTGCTGAACGCACCATGCTCGCGCAAGGCTGAAACCAGCGTGGCGGCGGTGCGACGACCCAATGTCAGCAGCGTGACGGATAGCGCCCACCAGATTGGCAGCCAGGACATTGGCCAGGTTTCCGGTGATCCGAGCGCCTTGGCGACGACGACAACCGCGAGAATTACGGTAGCGAAACTTACCGCGAACAGCATCGGCTGTACGGTGACACGAACGGGCCGGGTGGCCGTGTAGTCGCCGCGCTGGCGCGCAATGAAGTGCATGACGCCGATGGCCACGAGGCAGACTTCAAGCCGGATCAGCGGGTGGCCGGCGGGCGCGATGTTCAGACCCTGATGCCAAAGCGCGGTGAGCAACGCGGCAGCGCCCATCGCCGCCACGTCCGTGATGGCGACCAGGTCCATCACCACGCGCGCCGACCAGCGGCGGTCCTTGAAGCTGGCGCGCAACCGGCTAGCGAGCGTGGTGGCCAAAGCGCGGATCGAGGCAAAGTCGCTGAAGGTAACCAAGGCAGGCGCCAGCACCGGCACGGTCGCCGCGCTTGGTTGCTCCTCACCGCCCGCTCGCATGATGGCACTCCGGTACACAACTGACACAGTGCCGGGTGACGCCGCGTACCAACGCCGGCTCTACCCTTGCGCACCATTCCCCACTTGCATCATGCCGACCAGCCGCTGAAGATCGGGTTAACCACGGAGGTGCGGTATCGGTCTGTGTGCACGGCGCGTCTGTCTTGCCGCCGCCGCTGCCCAGATTCGCGATAGGCTTGTCCACAGCTTCGATTAACGACTCTTTGGTTTGTTGCGCGCTTTAATGCAACTAGAGATAGAAACATAAACAAGTTTGCTATTCCGCCATCGCCCCAGGAGCCTGCGCCCCATGCCGACCGAACGTCGAGGTCACGCCGCCGACTTCCTGTTGCACCGGGCCGATCTGGTTGCCAGCCGCGCCCGGCTCACGGACATTCAGGACGTGCTGATCATCGCGGGTCAGACATCGCCGTTCCTGGCGGCGATCATCAGGCTGATGTTCGGCTACGAGCTGTCGGTGCGCACCGCCGCGTCAACCGGCGCCGCACTTGATGCCCTGACATTGCGCCAGCCTGATCTGGTCTTCCTGGATCACGCCCTGCCACCCGGCATGCCAGCGCAGGAAGTCATACCCTTGATCCGCCGTTGTGGCTTTGCCGGCCCGCTGATCGTCACGGCGTCAGGCAGCTCGCCGCACGCGACGCGGGCGCTGCTTGAGGCGGGCGCCGCTGATGTGATCGACCGCGACGAACTCGACAGTGCGCGCATCGCCGAAGCCCTGCTGCACGCACGCCTGCCGGATACGGTGGCGGCGGAGTAACACCAGCCCGCCGCTTAGCTGGCCGCTTGTGGCTGCGCCGGCGCCGTCACGTCGACAGCGCCACAGCCGCGCACCAGCCGCTCGACCAAGCCCATTGGAAATTGTAACCGCCGAGCCAGCCGGTGACGTCCACGGCCTCACCGATGCAGTACAGTCCTGGCACCGTGCGCGCCCCCATGGTCTTTGATGACAGGCCAGCGGTGTCGATCCCGCCCGCCGTCACCTCTGCCTTGGCGAACCCCTCGGAATGCAGCACACGAATCCGCCAATCGGTCAGCTGGCCCGCGAGCGCCGTCAGCGTACGATCCGGGACATCGGCGATTGGCCCCGCCGGCAGTTGCGCGCCAATCGACTGCGCTAGGCGCGCTGGCAACAGTTCGGCCAGGATGGTCCGCGCTTCGGCCCTTGGCCGTTCCCGCTTGCGTGCCAGCAGGAACGCCTCTGGCGGCACGGCGGGCGACAGATCGAGCCGGATCACGCCGCCCGGCCGCCAGTAGGACGACGCCTGCAGGATCGCCGGCCCCGACAGGCCGCGATGCGTGAACAGGATGTTCTCGCGGAAACCTGGCGTGGCGGCCGGCGCACCATCAGCGCGCGCTATCGCTTCCAATGCGACGCCAGCCAGGCCTTCGACCGACGCCAGGCCCAATTCCGCAGCGCTGACCCGCAACGGCACTAAGGCGGGCCGTGGTTCAATGATGGCTAAGCCGAACTGCCGCGCCACGTCATAAGCGAAGCCGGTCGCCCCCATCTTGGGGATGGCGGGACCACCGGTTGCGATCACCAGCGCCGGTGCGGTGAACGCGCCGAGGCTGGTCGTCACGCGGAAGCCGTCGCCGTGCTCGACTGCGGTGATCTGGCAATCAAGCCGCACGTCAACGCGGCCAACCGCGCATTCAGCCAGCAGCATGGCGACAATAGCGCGGGCTGAGCCGTCACAGAACAACTGCCCCAGGGTCTTTTCGTGCCAGGCGATGTCGTGCCGCTCGACCAGCGCGATGAAATCGTCTGGCGTGTAGCGATCGAGCGCCGAGCGGCAGAAGTGCGGGTTCTCCGACAGGAAGTTCGACGGCGTGCAGACGCGGTTGGTGAAATTGCATCGCCCGCCACCTGAGATCAGGATCTTGGCGCCGGCCTTATCCGCATGATCCAGCACAACCACGCGCCGGCCACGCTGCCCCGCCGTCGCTGCACACATCAGCCCGGCCGCGCCCGCGCCGAGAATGAGAATGTCGGCGGCAGTGGAGGGTGCGGGCATTCCGGTTCAGTCGGTGCGGCTGTTGCTGAGCAGCGCACCTACTGCCGTGTCTTGGCAGTTCAGGCAAGCAGCGCAAGTGCGGTCACTCACTTCCGCGCCTTGAAATTTGACGGCAGCCGCTCGTCGGGCACCGACGTCGTCATCAACCTAACAGCCGGCATGGGTGGCGACTTGGTGCTTGGTTCAGTGGAAGCGCCGCTGCCGATCGCCACCAAAGGCACCGACATGGCCGGCGCTGCAGAGCGGTTGGCGCACGTCAAGGACCTGCTGCCGGAAATCTGCACGCTGGTTTGCGGCAGTATGAACTTTCTCGGCGGCGGCAATTACGTGATGGTCAACACCCCTGATACGCTGCGCGTTGTGGCGCGGCGCATGAAGGAGCTTGGCGTGCAGCCGGAGTGCGAAGTGTTCGACACGGGGCATTTGTGGCAAGTGCGCGATCTGATCGCCGAAGGATTGCTCGACAGTCCTGCACTGATCCAGCTGTGCACGGGCATCCGCTACGGAGCGCCAACGGATATCAACATCTTCATGGCGATGGTCAACAATCTGCCGCCCGGGTCAAGCTGGTCGAGCTTTGCCATTAGCCGCATGCAAATGCCGTTGGTGGCGCAGGCCGTGCTTGCCGGCGGCCACGTCCGCGTTGGCTTGGAAGACAACATCTGGCTGCAAAAGGCGTCAAGGCGACCAACCCTCGGCTGGTGGAACGCGCCGTGACAATCCTCAGCGCCATGAACGTCAGCGTGATGGACGTAAAGACGGTGCGCGATAAGCTGAAGCTGACAATACGGGGCTAGGCAGGCGGACCTCGAAACGGGCGCCCCCCATTAGCGAATCCGTGATGCGGATCGTGCCGCCGTGCCGCTCGACGATCTGGCGCGTGATGGCGAGGCCAAGGCCACTGCCGCCGGTCTCCCGGTTGCGCGAGTGCTCAAGCCGGTGAAACGGTTCGAAGACCGTCTCGCGTTCCGCCGGGGGGATGCCGGGGCCAGCATCGTCGACGCTTAGCGTCAGATGTTCGGGTTCAGTTGTCACCGCCACGTTGCAGCGCGCGCCGTACCGCAGTGCATTGTCGATAAGGTTGGCGATCACGCGGCTGAGCGCCAAGGGGTCGGCGGGCTGGACGCGACAAGGGTGTTGTTCCGGCAGACTGAGCCGGATCGCGGCGCCGGGCCGCGCCTCAAGATCGCGGCGCAACAGTTCTGCGAGATCAGCCTGGCCAGACGGCGGGCTCTCTTCGCCGCTGCGCGCTACCGAAAGCGCGTCTTCAATCAGTGCCACCATATCCTCGATGTCGCGCTCTGCTTTGCCGCGCGCTGCGTCATCGTCGATTGCCTCAATGCGTAAGCGCAGCCTGGTGAGGAAGGTTTTCAGATCGTGTGAAATGGCGCCGAACAGGATCGTGCGCCCTTTCAGCAAGTTGGCGATGCGCGTCTGCATGGTGTTGGTGGCGACGATCAGAGCCCGCATGTCTGGAGCGCCAACGGGAACCATGGGCTTGGGCGTGGCATCATCGGCGAACCGCCGCATGGAGCGACTGAGCGCTTCGATTGGCCG
>JANNSA010000003.1:0-11831 GCA_031402115.1 Hyphomicrobiaceae bacterium
CACCATCCGCCACCTGCTCAATCACACCAGCGGTATCCCCGACTATTTCGCTGGCGCCAACTCTAACTGGTTGGAATCCGCCAAGGAGATCACGGCGCATCTGCGGCCGAACCGCACCGTCGTGTCATTGATCAACGACGCCAGCAAGCTGCGGCGCACAACCAAGCCTGGCGCTCAGCACGAATATTCGAACACCAACTATCTGGTCCTGCAATTGCTGATCGAGAAGTTGGCCGGAGCAACCTTCGAGCAGGTTGTCGAGAGCCGGGTGATCCAGCCGCTGAAACTCAAATACACGGGCTTCCCCGATGCCAAAGGCCAAGTGCCGGTGCCGCATCTGCGCGGTTACGTGCCGGGTGATAGTCCCAAGGGGCCGTTTACCGACGGCAAGCGGCTGGTCGACGTCACTGATCACCGTATCTTTGCTGACGCCGATGGCTCGCTCTATTCCAACGCTCGCGATCTCTCGACCATCCTTGACGCACTGTGGGCTGGCAAGTTGATCCACAAGGACGATTTTGCCGCTATGCTCAACCGGCTTGTCAGCGACCATGATGGTGTCTACCGCTACGGTCTCGGCATCATGGCACTGCCGCAAACCTGCGGCGTGACCTTGTACGGCCACGAGGGCCGCGATCTTGGCACTTTCACGCTCGCCTTTGCCGATCGCAGCAACAACACGCAAGTCATCCTGGTGGTCAATCGGGCCCTCGACGAGGCGCCCAAAATTGAAGACGCAGCGCTCGCGTTCATCGACAAGGTTGCCTGCGGCAAGAGTTAAGCTGGTCGTCAGACTGCTGCAACGGCACGAGCGTAGGGGCGACACGTGTGTCGCCCGCGCGCCACGGATGCCTCGCCTGAACTGGGCACCAACGCCCGCGCGACAAGTCTCGCCCCTACTGGCCAATTCGTTTCATGCAACTGTGAGCGGATGGAAATTGAACAGCGCAATAGGCATCGACGCTCGGTCAGATTGCCGGGTTTCGACTATGCGGCTGTTGGCGCCTTCTTCGTGACGCTCATCGCGTTCGACCGTCAGAACCTGTTTGGCGGCATCGATGATTCTGCGTTTCAGCCCAATCTGCTTGGTGTGATGGCAACCGAAGAATGGCTGGCGATACGGCTCCATCGCGTCGGCATCGAACTTGGCCCATTTGTTGTAATGCCGAACCACCTGCATGGCATCGTGCTACGCACCGAACCGGCTGGCCTTGCCGCTACGCAGCCAAATGAACAGACTCGCTCCGGTCAGCCTCATGGCCTCGGAAGCGGCACGCTTGGCGCAATCGTCGGCGCGTACAAGGCCGCTGTTACGCGACGACACCGGCGCACGTCCGCCGATTCCAAAGCTATTGTCTGGCAACGCAGTTTTTATGAGCACGTCATCCGCGACGACAACGATTGGAACGCGATCGCCAATTACATCGAAGACAACCCGACGCGCTGGTTCGAAGATAGCGAAAACCCGGCTAGGATCATGGCGACCAAAACGTAGGGGCGACACTCGTGTCGCCCGCGCGCCACGAGCGCATCGCCTCAACTGGGCACCAACGCCCGCGCCGCATGGTGGCATGCGAGCGAGACAAGTCTCGCCCCTACACTCCGGTGTTTCGGCCGGAGACTCGTTCTTATTGGTCTTCTGGAACGGCACGAGCGTAGGGGCGACACTCGTGTCGCCCGCGCGCCACGAGCGCATCGCCTGAACTGGGCACCAATGCCCGCGCCGCTTGGTGGCATGCGGGCGAGACAAGTCTTGCCCCTATGTTTCGCCGTCCGTTTCCGCATACCTCCCTCGGCGATATGCGGTATTGCTCAGACGCTAACTTGCGGCCTATGCAGCGTTCCAGCATCCGATTCTGCCCAGGAGCGCGCCCATTCATGTCCCGCATCATCTACGTCAATGGCCGCTATCTGCCCTATGCATCGGCCACCGTGCACGTCGAAGATCGCGGTTTTCAGTTCGGTGATGCTGTGTATGAGGTTTGCCCGGTCGATCGCGGCCGGCTCGTTGATGAGCAGCGGCATCTCGGGCGGTTGGAGCGCTCGCTCGCGCAGTTGCGTATTGCCATGCCGATGGCGCGTGGCGCCTTCTCGGTGGTGTTCCGCGAGGTGATCCGGCGCAACCGTGTCAGCTCCGGCATGGTTTATCTGCAAGTCAGCCGGGGCCAAGCCAGGCGAGACTTCAGCTTTCCTGCTCCCGGCACGCCGCCAACCGTCGTGTGCCTAGCACGGACTTATGCGCATAGCGACGCCCAGGCAGAAACCGGCATTGCCATTGCAACTGAGCCCGATCAGCGCTGGGCGCGCGTTGATATCAAGACCGTGCAATTACTGGCGCCGGTGCTGGCCAAGCAATCGGCGCGCGAAAAGGGCGCCAAGGAGGCCTGGATGGTGGATGCTGCGGGCCTCGTCACCGAGGGCGCCTCCAGCAATGCCTGGATCGTCACTGAAGCTGGCGAACTGGTGACACGCCATGCTGAGAGCGGCATTCTGAGAGGCATCACCCGCACCATCATTACCGAAGTGGCGGCGCGCGAGGGGGTGCGTTTTGTAGAGCGCGGCTTCAGCGTCGCCGAAGCTCTGTCAGCGCGCGAGGCTTTCATTACCAGCGCCACGAATTATGTTATGCCAGTCGTGATCATTGATGGGCAGCACATTGGCGATGGCAAGCCGGGTATTCTAACGCAACACCTGCGCCGTTGCTTCATGGCCAGCGCTGAATACACGTGATGACGGGGTGGGTTCGAATCGCTATGAGCACGATCGCGGCCATGCCGTAGCCGGGTAATGTCCGGATACGCAGGTAGGGATCAGTTGCGGTAAGAATTACCTTAGGGCGCAATGAGAGACATAAGTCCTTAGCAACGGAACAAGAAAATGGCAGCCGACAAGGCGCAGAGTCTGCAAGACGCATTTCTCAATCATGTCCGCAAGCAGAAGACACCACTGACGATATTCCTGGTCAACGGAGTTAAGCTACAAGGCGTCGTGACCTGGTTCGATAATTTCTGCGTCCTGTTACGGCGCGACGGTCACTCGCAATTGGTGTACAAGCACGCCATCTCGACGATCATGCCGGCGCAGCCGGTGCATCTCTTCGACAATGAGCAGCAGGACGCTCCGACGCCCTGAGTTCCTGGTCTGGACGTTCAAGGATCAAGCTATCCGTGACTGACGACCGCCTTGATGAGGCTGAAGCGGCGCCGGAAAAAGGGCGCCGCAATCGTATGCAGAATGTTGGTCCAGCGACTGGCATGACGGCGCGCGCGATTGTGTTTGCGCCGTTCATGAACCAAGCGGTGGGCACCGTTCTGCGCACGCCTGAGGCGCGGCTTGAGGAGGCCTGCGGCCTTGCGGCGGCCATCGACCTTGAAGTCATCCATGCCCTGGTTGCGCCCTTGCGCGGTCTGAAGCCTGGCACGTTGCTGGGCTCCGGCAAGGTCGCCGAGATCGGCAAGCTGGTAGCTGACGATCATATCGAGCTGGTGGTGGTGGATCACGCGCTGACGCCCGTGCAACAGCGCAATCTGGAAAAGGCCTGGAACGCCAAGGTGCTGGACCGCACCGGCCTGATCCTCGAGATCTTTGGCCGGCGTGCGCGCACTAAGGAAGGCACATTGCAGGTTGAACTGGCGCATCTGAGCTATCAGAAGAGCCGGCTGGTGCGCTCATGGACGCATTTGGAACGGCAGCGCGGCGGTGGCGGCGGTGGTGCCAGCTTCCTGGGTGGCCCCGGTGAAAGCCAGCTCGAACTCGACAAGCGGATGCTGCAGGACCGCATCGATGGCATCAAGGAAGAGCTCAAGCAAGTTGTCCGCACGCGCGAACTGCATCGCGCCGGCCGCGCCCGCGTGCCCTATCCGGTGGTCGCCCTGGTTGGTTACACCAATGCTGGAAAATCTACGCTGTTCAATACTTTGACTGGCGCCGAGGTGTTCGCCAAGGACCTGCTGTTCGCGACCCTCGACCCGACCATGCGCGAAGTGAAGTTGCCGTCTGGGCGGCGCATTATCCTGTCCGACACCGTCGGTTTCATCTCGGAGCTACCAACGTCGCTGATTGCGGCCTTTCGGGCGACGTTGGAGGAAGTCGTTGGCGCCGATCTGATCCTGCATGTGCGCGACATTGCGCATAGCGAGAGCGAGGCGCAGCGTGTCGACGTTGAGCGCGTTCTTGGCGAGCTGAAAATCGCGACAGAGGGACCCGACGCGCACGTGTTTGAAGTCTGGAACAAGGTCGATCTGCTGGCGACCGATCGGGTCGCGGACCTGCCAACGGCAGCGGCCCGGCGGACGCCGCCGGCGATGCCTGTTTCAGCCGTCGAGGGGACGGGAGTTGAGCAGCTGCTGGCCTGCGTCGACGCCGCCTTGTCGCTATCCGACGACGTCTTGACCGTGGAAATCGCCCCCGAGCTTGGTAGCCTGATACACTGGCTCTACGAGAACAGCGAAGTGCTGGAAACTTTGCCCAATGGCGGCGATCACGTCGCGTATCGCGTGCGCATGGAGTTGCAGGATCGCGGGCGCCTCGCTGCCCGTCTCGCCGCCGCAGGCCACGACCGCGCCCGCATCGTCCGGGCGTGACAATTGGCAAAGCCAAGCCGCAGATTGAGCCGCGACGAACTAAGACTGGTTAAACTGGCAGTCTTGTTGACCAGGCGATCGCGGCGAGAGAGGCCAACCCGAGCGCCACGAACGCGTAGGCGAGCGGCAGCATCGTGCCGTCGTAAGTGAACCCGATCAGGGCGCCGATAATCGCCGACATCAAGGTGGTCAGGGCTCCGATGAGCGCGGCCGCCGAGCCCGCGATATGTCCGACTGGCTCCATCGCCATGGCGTTGAGATTGCCAAACAGCAATCCAAGCGTGGCAAATGTAACGGCCAGCCAGATCAGCGTGACCGCGAACGGCGGCGTACCTTGGGTTGACCAAGCCACCATCAGAAACAGCAGCGCGCCACCTGTGAAGATCAGCAGAGCCAGCCAGGACAATCTGAGCATGCCGAAACGCATCACCAGCTGCGCGTTGACCAGCGAGGAGAGCCCAACAAACACTGCCAAGCCGCCGAAGATGAGTGGGAACCAGGCGTTAACGCCGTAAACATCGGCGAAAATCTGCTGCGCCATGCTGAGATAGGCAATCAACGCGCTGAACACCAACCCAGTGGCAATGCCCGCACCGAGAACGGCGCGGTTGTTCAACGTTTCCCAAAACGCCGACAGCACGCGCGCGGCTGACAAGGGCATGCGTTTGTTGGCGGGCAGGCTTTCGTCCATGCGCGCCCAAAACCAGATGAAGATAGCTGCAGCCAGTGCCAGCATGCCGCCGAAAATCAGCCGCCACGAGCCCAGCGTCAGGAAGGCCTGACCGATCGTTGGCGCGAACACCGGCACCAGGATGAACAGCGTCATCGCCAGCGACATGACGCGCGCCATCGCCGGGCCCTCATAGCGATCGCGCACCATTGCGATGGACACGATGCGTGGTCCGGCAGCGCCCAAACCCTGCAGCACGCGTCCGGCCAGCATGGTGTTGAAATCGCGGGCAAGGATTGAAACCAGGCAGCCGGCCAGGAACACCACGAAACCCAGAATAACCATCGGACGGCGGCCGAGTGTGTCGGACATCGGCCCATAAAACAGCTGCCCGAACGCCATGCCGAGGAACATCGACGATACTACCAATTGCCGGTCATTACCGTTGGCCCCGAGGTCACGCGCGATCGCGGGTATTGCCGGCAGCATGGCATCGATGGAAAACGCGACGATCGCCGTCATCAGCGCAATCAGGATGACAAACTCAAGCGAGGGCGATTTGTTCATGGGGCTTTCAGCGAGGGTGAGCAACAGGCGCAGGCAGCGGTGCTCGGATAGCCGCAGCAGTCAACAAACGTAGGAGGGCTGCCAACCGTTCCAGGACGAACTAGCTGGAACTTGCGCGATGCTCTGCCCGGTCAAGCCAAGCGGGATTGATTGTCACGCCCCAGCCCGGACTATCGGGTATCGTCACATGGCCATCAGCAACACGGTACGGGTCGCCGAGGAACAACCCATCCTGCCACGGGTAGTAATCCAGGCCCTCAATGGACAGTTCCAAGTACTTGCCGGCGTTCGGGATCGCGCCAAGCAGATGCATGGTGCACATCGTCACCAGCGACAGGTTCGCAGAGTGCGGCGTGCACTTCAGGCCTGCGGCAGCGGCCATGGCAGCGACTTCCAGGGTGCGCGTTAGGCCGCCAAGATACATAATGTCGGGCTGCACGATGTCGACGGCGCGCATGCCGATCATCTGACGAAAGGTGGGGATTTCGCAGTCCTGCTCGCCGCCGGTGACAGCAATGTCGAGTGCATCGGCGACTTGCTTGGTGTGCTCCAGCTCCCAGTAACGGCACGGCTCTTCGAAATGGCTAACGCCTTCGCTCTCCAGCATGTGGCCAATAGCGATTGCCTTGGCCGGTGAGTAACAGGAATTGGCATCGACCAGCTTGGCGATGCCATCGCCGAGCGCCGTGCACACCGTTGGCACAATCTGTTCTGTGCGGCCGGGCCACTCATCCTGATCGCGGCCGGCTTCAGCGCCGATGCGGAACTTGAAGGCGTCAAAGCCTTGCTCGTCGCGCAACCGCACGAAGCGCGCGGCTTCATCGGCCGGCGTGATGTCGCGCTTCATGGAAGACGCGTAGGCCCGCAAGCTGCCCGGTTTGCCGCCGATCAGCGACACCACGGGCTGACCGGTTAACTGCCCCTTGAGATCCCACAGGGCCGTGTCGAGACCTGCCATGGCACGGCGCAGATACGAGCCGGGGAACTTCAGCTCGCGCTCGTAAATGTGCAGCAGCAGGTCGCCGAATTCCAGTGCGCCGGCGTTGTCCATGGCAAATCCGAGCGCGTAGGGAGCCACCTGCCGGTGGAACACCGCCACCGTGATATCGGCGTTGTAAGTGGAAACCTGCCCCCAGCCCTGATGGCCAGTGTCGGTGGTGACGCGGACAAAGCCAACGAACTGGTTGTGAAACGTCTCGAGCTTGGTGATCTTCATGGTTTGCTCGGTTCAGGACGCTGGTGGCGCTGGAATCAGCAGACCGCGCTGCACGGCGGGGCGGGCGAGGCCGCGCTCCAGCCACGCCGGCACATGCACCAGCTTGTCATAGTGCACCAGGGCGCCAGCATCGTAGAAGCCGATCAGATTGCGCACCCAACCCAGCAGCGAGACGTCGGCAATTGTGAAGACGTCGCCCAGCATCCAGGTGCGCGACGCCAACCGCCCCTCCAGCACGCCAAGCAGGCGCTGCGATTCAGCTCGGTAGCGTTCCAGTGGCCGCTTGTCCTCGATCTCGCGGCCGGCGAACTTGTGGAAGTAGCCGAGCTGGCCGAAAATCGGTCCGATGGCCGCGTTCTGGAAGAACACCCACTGAATGGTTTCAATCCGCCCGACGGCATCTGTCGGCATCAACTTGCCGGACTTGCCAGCCAGATAGATCAGGATGGCGCCGGACTCGAACAGGGCGAGCGGCGCGCCGCCTGGACCATTGGGATCGATGATCGCCGGAATCTTGCCGTTCGGGTTGAGTGCCAGGAACTCGGGCGTCCAGCTCTCATTCTTCATGATGTCAACATAGTGCGCCTCATAGGGTAGCCCCATTTCCTCGAGGGCAATGGAAACCTTGACGCCGTTTGGTGTCGGCAGCGAGTAGAGCTGGATGCGGTCGGAGTGCTTGGCTAGCCAGCGCGTGGTGACCGGGAATGCCGAAAGATCAGACATGGTAGCCTCGTTCGCTGGTGCGGTTTCGTTGGGCACACGATGGTGGCAAGGACCCAAAGCGATGCCATGTCAGGATGCGGACAGTTTGCTTGGGCGAAGGCCGTGGTGTTGGCGGAGAGCGGAATGCGAAGTGGTCACAAAGGCAATCGGTTTGAGGGCTGCAGCCTACGGCCCGGCGGCCGTCGCACCCACTAGCCGATAGGGCAGGCACCTTGAGGCATGTGGGCACGCCCGCGAAAGATTCTTTTTCAAGCCACCCAAGAATTCCCCGAATGCCGGCGTCTAACTGCAGTGCACGTGGAACCAACGAGGCGTTGACCCTTGGGCAACGGGGCCGATGAGCGACTGGCGAGAGCAGCGGCGGCGGGTGACCGCGTCGCCTTCGCCGAGCTTATCGCGCGACACTATGACCGGATCTACCGCTTCGCCTTCCGCTGGGTTGGCTCGCAAACGGAAGCTGAGGACGTCGCCCAGGACGTGACCGTCAAGTTAGCGACGGCCGTGCGCGGTTTCCGAGGCGAGGCGGCGTTCACGACGTGGTTGTATCGGATCGTGTTCACCACCGCGACCGATCGCTTACGCGCGCAGCAAAGGATCGTGCCATTTGCGCCGTCAGAAATGACGATGCTGCTTGATGACCGCGTGACGTTTGCACCCGATACCGCTGATGACGCCGCCGAGCTCTGGGCCGCCGTCCGGGCGCTACCCGAGAAGCAACGCGATGCGGTGCTGCTGGTGTATGGCGACGAACTCAGCCACGCCGAGGCGGCGCGCATCATGGGCGTTAGCGAGGCGACCGTTTCCTGGCACGTGCACGAAGCACGCAAGCGTTTGAAAACTAAGCTGATGGCGACGGCATGATGGCAACTAAGGCGCCCCAAAACACGGCTCGGGCTGCGACGGTTCGCATCGATCCAGCGCGCATTCCGTCATCCTGGCGAAGGCCGGGACCAGTGCAGGTTTCAGTTGTGCGCCGGCTTGGCGTCAATCCGCACCGCGACGCTCGCTGGGCAAGAGCTGGCCAGTGGCGACTGGCGTGGGGCCACCACACCGGACGCAAGCTGGCCTGGGCGGGTCCCAGCCGGCGCCGGGATGACGGTGATGAGCGATGACAGACCTGGTGAAACTGAAGGACCTCGCGATTCCGGCGCCCGACGCCGCGGCGCGCGCGCGCGCGCAGGCCGCAGCAATGGCGGCGTTCGATGCCGCCGCTGAAGATTCCGCGACCGGCCCCCAAGGATCGGTCGCCACAATCCGTCCTATCTCCGCTGCCCCCAACAAGGTCCGGAGATTGACCATGAGCACTCGCGCCCAATACGCCACCGCCGCTTCCGTCGCTGCCCTGCTGATCGCCGTACCCGTCGTCATGACGCTGCAGGGACGGCCAACTGGGCCGAAGCCTGAGATTGAAGGCAAGTCCAAACTCGAACCACTCACCAAGGCCGATCTGAAGGTGGCCGGTGAAAAACGCTCAATTGCTATCCTGGTCGAGCCCTTGCAGGCGGCAAAGTCAGCGGAGCAGCCGGTCGATAAGCGCACGAGACAAGAGCAGGTTGCAGCGGCTCCGGTGGTGTCTGGTCCTGCGCCCGACCAGCCCGGCATGCTCGTCGATCTGGTGGGGCGCGCGCAACTGAACGAAGAAGCAAAGAACGCTGACGGATCGAATGTTCTTGGCGGTAATCCCAGTTCGGATGCCAACGTGGTCGACGTGTCGCCGGTTGGCCAGAACAATGTCCTGATTGTCGCGCCAGACAGCGTCGCCACCCCTGCACTGCCCAAGGAGAACCGCGACACGTTCGCCGACATCACCGACAACCCCGTCAAGCAAGTGGCAGCGGAACCGGTGTCCACCTTCTCTCTGGATGTCGACACAGCGTCATACGCGTTCGTGCGGCGGCTGCTCAATCAGGGCCAGTTGCCGCCCAAGGATGCCGTGCGTGTCGAGGAGATGATCAACTACTTCCCGTACGACTACACCCGGCCGGAAACCAAGGACGTGCCGTTCAAGCCGACGGCTGCGGTCTTCCAGGCACCGTGGAATCCGGCGCATCAGCTTGTGCACATCGGCATCAAGGGCTTTGAGATCAATCAAGCGATCCGGCCGCGCGCCAATCTGGTGTTCCTGATCGATGTGTCCGGATCGATGACGTCGGACGACAAGTTGCCGTTGGTCAAACAGTCGTTCCGTATGCTGGTCGAGCAGCTGCATCCCGACGACAGCATTGGCATCGTCACCTATGCCTCGGACTCCGGCACAGCGTTGGAACCAACCAAGGTAACCGACAAGGCAAAAATCCTGGCGGCGATTGATCAGCTCGGCGCTGGCGGTTCCACGGCAGGGGCCGAGGGCATCCAGGACGCCTACCGGATGGCTGAGTCGCGCTTCGACAAAGCCAAGGTCAACCGCGTGATCCTGGCGACTGATGGCGATTTCAATGTCGGCATCACTGATGAGCAGGAACTTAAGAACTTCATCGAGCGCAAGCGTGAGAGCGGCGTGTTCCTGTCAATTCTCGGCGTCGGCGAAGGTAACTACAACGACGCACTGATGCAGACTTTGGCGCAGAACGGCAACGGCGTCGCGGCCTATGTCGACACGCTGAACGAGGCGCGCAAGGTGCTGGTGGAAGAAGCGGCGGCCAGCCTGTTCCCGATCGCTACGGACGTGAAGATCCAGGTTGAGTTCAATCCGGCGCAAGTCTCGGAATACCGGCTAATCGGCTACGAGACGCGCATTCTCAATCGTGAGGACTTCAACAATGATCGCGTCGATGCCGGCGACATTGGCTCGGGTCACACGGTCACGGCGATCTATGAGGTGACGCCCGTCGGCGCGGTCGCCAGTGCCGATCCACTGCGCTACGCCAAGCCGGCGGACGCGACACTGGCCACCTCGGCGCCAGCAAAGTCTACCGGCAGTGAACTCGGCTTCTTGAAGCTGCGTTTCAAGCTGCCCGGCGAGAGCGTGTCAAAACTGATCGAACTGCCACTGAAGGCGCCACTTGAGACAACGAGCGCCACCGGTGCCTCAGCCGAAGCCCGCTTTGCAACGGCGGTCGCAGCATATGGCCAAACGTTGCGTGGCTCGCCGCAAATTGGCAGTTACAGCTACGATGACATCATCGCGCTCGCTCAATCAGCCAAGGGCAGCGACCCGTTTGGCTACCGTGCTGAATTCATCAACCTTGTTCGGCTGGCGAAGTCAGCTCGGCCATAGGGCTCGCCAATAGCCGGGCAAAGGCAGTGAACGGTGTAGGGGTGCCGGCTGGTCGGCCCCTAACACCTCAGCCTCGCTTGCGCCATCAGGGGTTGTTTGCGGGTAGCGGAACGGCCATGCTGGTGCAGCATTTGCCGCTCCCAAAACTCCCCCAGTTCATAAAGGACCTGCGATGGCCGAGACCGTCGATGCCGCGCCCACTGCTAAGCCCGAAGCTATTCACCTCAAGGACTACCGGCCGTCGGACTATCTGATCGACAGTGTTGAGTTGGATTTTTCGCTGGCGCCGAACGCCACGCGCGTGCGTTCGCGGCTGAAGCTGCGGCCCAACCCTGAGGCCGGCTCCACCAACGCTCCGCTACACCTTGATGGCGAATTGCTGACTTTGGTTGACATCAAGCTCGGTGGCAAAAAGCTCGATCCTAGCGACTTCAAAGTCAGAAAGGGCAGCCTGACGCTGAAGAAGCCGCCGCAGAAGCCGTTTACTTTGGAGATCACCACCACCTGCGATCCCGAGGCCAACAAGGCGTTGTCGGGTTTGTATCGGTCGAGCGGCAACTATTGCACGCAATGCGAAGCAGAGGGCTTTCGTCGTATCACATACTTCCTTGATCGCCCGGACGTGCTTGCGACTTACCGCGTGCGCATCGAGGCTAATAAGGACGAGGCGCCCGTGCTGCTATCCAATGGCAATCTGTTGGAAAGTGGCGATTTGCCCAAGGGACGTCACTTCGCGGTCTGGGAAGACCCGTTCCGCAAGCCAGCCTATTTGTTCGCTTTGGTTGGCGGCAAGCTGGCCCATGTCAGCGATACGTTCACCACCGCCAGCGGCCGCAAGGTCGAACTGGCGATCTG
>JANNSA010000004.1:0-2392 GCA_031402115.1 Hyphomicrobiaceae bacterium
GTCACTGAACTCGCAGCCGTAAACCCGGCCGCCGGTTCATGCCCAACCCATCATGGCATCGAGCTCACGAATAAAAGAGGCTAACCCTCGGTCTCGGGATCCCAAGGCGGTGGCGCTTCCTTCGGCGAATACTTTGCAACCCACTCTTCCTTCGTCAGTACCTCGGGGACGACAAGGTAGCCGACATCGCGAGTGACGACCTCCTGAGTGCCGGACTTTTGCTGGACCTCGGTGAAGAGCTTGGTCGCTGATTGCTGACCGGCCGTCGCCAGCTGTTTCAAGATCATAATCGCTAGCTCAAGTCCGGTAAATTTGATCCTCGATCCCTTGGGCCTGCCGGTAAGGCGCTGCTTCTCGGCGAGCACGGTTTCGACGATGCGGCGATGACTTGCATCCTTGCGTGGACGCCCAAGCGGATTTCCGGACTGGCCGGGCTTGAAGCGTGTTTCAACTGGCGGCACGCCGTAGCCGACGGCCTGTTGTTTTGGTTTATCTGCGTCGTGCATCAAAATAACTCCTGATAATTGTACAGATGCGGAACATTGAATCCTTTTCACCGTCGGGTGGCTGATACGCGAAGATTTCACGCTGCTTATCTTCCGGCAGCTGTTTGGGGACGACGAACACACCGCCGGTGAGGGGTGGCGGTGGCTTCTTGATCACGTTGTATTTCTCCGCAACGCCCAAGATGAACTTGAGCGACGCCATCGACTTCTCCGTGATCGATTTTCGCAAGTGCTGTCGAACCACAGCTTCGAAGGCCGAGACGGGGCGGGACTTGCCGTCGCGAACAATTCGGACCGGCTCTTCGAGGGTGCGTCGGATATCGATCTGATGATCGGAATTAGTCTTTGGTCGGCGGGGTCTGCCCTTCAAAACTGGCGGAGGGCACGCCGGAGGTTCATCCCGATCGCTCATTTGATCACCTCCCCGGCCGTCGGTTGCGAGGCGGGTATCTCCTGTAGAGCCGGTCGCGATCGCTCCGCCGCTACCATGTCGAAACTCTGCCCGGTGGCTGAGAGGATTGCCTCTCGCTTTGCGACTCTGGCCAAGCGATTCAGGATAACGTCGCAGTAAAGAGGATCAAGTTCGATGCCATAGCCACGGCGGCCGGTCTTGTGCGCCGCGACCAGTGTCGTCCCCGAACCGGCAAAGGCGTCAAGGATGATCCCGTTGCGCTGGGAACAGTCCAGGATCGCGTCGCTGACCAACGCAACCGGCTTTACGGTCGGGTGACTGGCGAGGTCGCTGTCACGCGTCGCACTGAAGGCATTGGCGCCCGCATATGTCTAGACGTTCGTTCGATACCGGCCATGCCGACCGAGTTCCACGTTGTTAATGTGAGGCGCGGTACCTGATTTGAAGACAAAAAACAGCTCGTGCTGCGACCTGTAGAGCGATCCCATGCCGCCATTCGTCTTTGCCCAGACACAGAGGTTTTTGAACTCGTCGTATGTGCCGCGTGCTGCGGCCAGCACTTCGCCCATGTGCCGCCAATCCATGGCGATGAAATGGATCGCGCCATCAACAGAATTGGATACGAGGTGGATGAACACGGTGGAAAGGAATGCTATGAACCCGGTTTCGGTCATTTCGCCGGTGGCCATGGCAAATTCACGGTGCCGGTTCTTGCCCAACCCACTAACGTGGCCATCGATCTTCACATTGTAGGGCGGGTCTATGAACACCATCTGTGCCCGCTCGCCAGCAAGAAGCTGTTCGAAAGTTTGGCCGTCGGTCGAGTCACCACAAAACAACCGGTGGGGACCAATCTGCCAACTATCGCCAAAGCGGGTCACGGCGACGTCAGCCACGGCAGGAAATTCATCGGCAAGGTCGGCCTTGGCTGATCTCGGGGTGAGATCCTCGATCAAGACGTCGATTTCCGGCATCTCGAAGCCGGTTACCGACACATCGAATTCGATGTCGAGGGCCAGCAAGTGCTGCAGCTCGATGGCGAGGATCTCACGATCCCAGCCAGCCTTCTCGGCAAGCTTGTTGTCGGCAAGTATGTAGGCTCGCTTTTGAGCCTCGCTGAGATGCTCCAGTCGGATGACTGGCACGGTCTCAAGGCCGAGCAGCTTGGCGGCTTCGACACGACCATGGCCAGCAATGATAACCTGGCTGGTATCGATCAGGACTGGATTGTTGAAGCCGAACGTGCGGATGCTGGCCGCAATCTGCGCGATCTGCTTGGTGTTGTGTGTTCTTGCGTTCCACGCGTAAGGCTTGAGTTTAGTGGGTGCCATCTGCTCGATGGCAATGGATCTAGGCATAGGTCGAACCTCCTCATGTGGTTAGGTCGACCCCCTAGCTAAAGTCTCCTTTCTCAGTTTGCAGTCATCATATTCGTAAGCGAACTCAGTGAATGAAAGAGCGGTCTAGAGCTTCG
>JANNSA010000005.1:0-2072 GCA_031402115.1 Hyphomicrobiaceae bacterium
GCGTCGACGCCGATGGTCATGGTCTGTTCTTGATCTTGCGCGCTGCGGCCACTGCTGCTGGCGAGGGAGCGGCTCACGCTTGTGCTGCCGCCGCCGGGGCAAGAGGTGCACCCGGTCTGGCTGCTGGTCGAGGGGCTGCTCGAGAAGGACCTTCCCATTGAGCGTTTGGAGAGCGTGCTTGCAGCCGGGCCCGTGGACGGAACCACCCCGATCAAGCGCGCGGCGCTGCCGGCGTTGCGCCGTTGGTGGCAGCTGCCTGCCAGCACGGTGGTGCCCTGGCCGCCCAAGGTTTCTTACAGCAGCCTGCAGCCGCTGCTCTTCAACCCGTACCAGTGGTTGCTGCGTTACCCGGCACGCCTGCAGACTTCGGCGCTGCTGAACATGCCGAACGACTTTCGGCTGCTGGGCCAATTGGCGCACCGTGCCGTCGAGCGTTTGTATGGGCATGCTGGCAGCCTGGCGTGGACCGCGCAGCAGGTGGCGCAATGGTTCGATCAGAACCTCGATGTCTTCGTCGACGAAGAAGGCGCCGTGCTGCGCATGCGCGGCAAGCGAGCTGAGCTGGAAGGTTTTCGGCAACGGTTTCGGGCGTCGTTGCTGCGGCTGCATTCGCACCTGCAGGCCGCGAAGGTCGAGCGGGTCGAGGCGGAGAAGGAGTTCGAATCGGAGACTGCGCTTGGCCTGCTGAACGGAAGCGCCGACCTGCTTCTGCAGTTTGGCGGCAACCGT
Source organism: Hyphomicrobiaceae bacterium (assembly GCA_031402115.1). Taxonomy (GTDB): domain Bacteria; phylum Pseudomonadota; class Alphaproteobacteria; order Rhizobiales; family Hyphomicrobiaceae; genus JANNSA01. Next base: position 730 of record JANNSA010000005.1, read on the forward strand.
GAAGCGGTGATCGACATGAAATGGGCCGGTACGTCGAAGTACCGCGAAATCCTTGAGCAGGGCACGCACCTGCAGTTGGCCGTTTATGCATTCCTTCAGGAGCGGGCTTCCAAGCGCTGGCCGGCGGTGGGCTACTACATCCTGCGCGAAGGCGACCTGCTCACCCCGGCTGGGCACCTGTTTCCTGGGGTTCTGCCGGTGTCGCAGCAAGAGGGCGCCACTGCAGCACTGTGGCAGCAGGCCAAGGCCACCTGGCGCTGGCGGCAAGCGCAGATCAACAGGGGCGCGATCGAACTGGTGGTCGACGGCACGCAGGAGACTGATGAATCGGCCCCGCCGCCAGAGGCGATGGTGATCGAGCCACTCGATTCACGCTACAACCCGTACGTCCACCTTGCGGGCTGGGAGTTCGGCCAATGAGCGCCGACATCCGCTTCATCAGCGCCGGTGCCGGCAGCGGCAAGACGTATCGGCTGACCGAGCTGTTGCTGGCTGAGCTGCAAGCTGGGCGCGTTCGCCCCGCCGGCGTGCTCGCGACGACATTCACCGCGCGCGCCGCCACCGAACTGCGCGAGCGGGTGCGCGGCTTTCTGATCGAAAAGGGTGAATTCACCCGCGCCGATGCGGTTGGGTCGGCACGCATCGGCACGGTCAACAGCGTGTGCGGTGGTCTGCTGCAGCGCTTTGCGTTCGAAGCCGGCCTGCCGACGGAGCAGCGGGTGTTGGACGAAGCGCGGGCCGGCCAGTTGCTGCGCGAGGCGATCGACACGGTCATCGAGGGGCCTGCGCTGTCGGAGCTGTTGCAGGTGGTGCGTCGGCTTTCCCTGGACGTCACCCCGCGCGACGACAAGAAGCCTTGGCTGGAGGCATTGGGAGACCTGGTCGACCAGGCGCGCGCGAATGCGATCGATGCAGATTTGCTGCGCAGTTTTGGCAAAACCAATGCCGACAACCTGCTCGCGCACTTCCCGGCGCCAACCACGATCGATCTCGATGCACGGCTGGCTGCCGTGCTGGCGGCGGCGATTCCGGGTGTGACGCAGTCGTACCAGGACCAGCCGCAAAAGAACACGAAAGAGTATCTTGATCTGCTGCTCTCGGCGCAGCGCGACCTGGCGCAGCACACCCTTTCGTGGTCAAGCTGGAACAAGCTGACGGCCTGCGGCTCTGCCAAGGTCAAGACGCTCGCCGAACCGGTGATGGAAGTGGCCGCGATGCTGGCCAGCCACGCCGGGCTAGAGTCCCGAGCAGTACGTCAACACAACCCTCAAGTACTTCCTCACGAACTGGAAAGCATTGGCATGGGAATTCGACGACGTGAAAGGCAAAGTCGACCGCTCCCC
>JANNSA010000006.1:0-4188 GCA_031402115.1 Hyphomicrobiaceae bacterium
ACCACGCCGTCGCGGGTCAGGCGGAAGACCGCGCGCTCCGTGACATAGATCACCTCCTGACCCTGGCGCATGGCGACAGAACCAGAATAGGTGATCTGCTCAACCGCGCGCACCAGCTTGCGCACCTCGCCATGCCGGCGAATGACGAGCCGCCCGCCGCCGAGGTCGAGTTCGGTGCCCTTGGTCTCGCGGCACGCCGCGATGCGCCGTGCGGCGATCGCCCGGCCTTCCGCCTCGTCCCTGACCATATCCCGCTCCCCGCTGCACACATTCCCACACGGAGAATAGCCGAGCACGGATTGGCGACCAAGAGTTGTCCGCTGACAGATGTGGTACGGTTATTGTGATAAACAGTGCGATCTGTCGTCATGGGTCTTGGTCGTGTGAAAACGCGGGCTAGTTTTGTCGACTTAGAAAGGGATTCTCAATTCCTATACCACGTTCGGGATCACGCGCATGGCGGACAAACATCTAGCTCATATCCAATCAGATGAAACCACCACAAGTTACTGAAATTCAACACGCTCGCTCAACTGTGCATTATTACCCAGTAGTATAGCCTGGCTAGCAGCACCAGGCCAATCCGAGTGACCACGGGAAAACGATTCTAACGATTTTCGGTCCGCACACGTTTTCACACAGCCAGGGTCATTCGCAGACCAGTGCGACTCTAGTCAGCTCGCCCGGAATACGTCCTGCAGCGAACGCACCTGCGTTACGAAATCTGGACTACGACAGCCACGCCGATTGCCGCGTCGCTCGAGCGCGGCGATAACGGATGGCGCGCAGCCGTCGTGTTCGACGCCACAGAGTCCCGATCCATGCCTGTGTGAGTAGTGATCTTGTCGCCCTTCTGCTATGCGCCCCTCACCACGCGTCGCAAATCGCACGGGCCATGTCGCCGCAAGGCGCACCGCGCCAGCGCGACGCCGCCACAGTTGGCGTCATGAACCAAGAAGATTTCGCCATGGATGATGCCACGCCCGACGCCCTGACCGCCGACGCCACGCCGCCAGTGGGCGAAGCGCTGGTTCTGTTCATGCCGTCGGGGCGACGTGGGCGGTTCGCGCATGGCACGCCGGTGCTGGATGCGGCGCGCTCGCTGGGCGTTTACATCGAGAGCGTGTGCGGTGGGCGCGGCATCTGCGGGCGTTGCCAGGTGGTGCCGACGGAAGGGCATTTCGCCAAGCATGGCATCACGTCGCGCGCCGAGCATTTGTCGGGCTGGTCGGATACCGAGAAGCGCTATGACAAGGTGCGCAAGCTGCCGGCCGACCGGCGCCTGTCGTGTTCGGCCAAGGTGCTCGGCGATCTCGTCATCGACGTGCCGACCGATGTGCAGGTTAACGCCCAGGTGGTGCGTAAGCGCGCCGAGACGCGCGACATCGCGCGTGATCTGACGACGCGGCTGTATTACATCGAAGTTGAAGAGCCGGACATGCATCAGCCCTTGGGCGATGCCGACCGGCTGGTGCGGGCGCTGAAGAAGGATCATGGGCTTGACGGGCTGACGCTCGATTTCCCGCTGGTGCCGGCAATCCAGAAAATCCTGCGCAAAGGCGAATGGAAAGTCACCTGCGCCATCCATGACGAAGGCAAGGGCCATCCGGTCATCAACGCCGTCTGGCCGGGCTATACGGAGCGGCTGTTCGGCGTCGCCTGTGACATCGGTTCCACGACCATCGCCATGCATCTGACGGACCTGATGACCGGCCGCAATGTCGCTTCGGCGGGCACCTCCAACCCGCAGATCCGGTTCGGCGAGGACCTGATGAGCCGAGTCAGCTACGTGATGATGAACCCCGGCGGCCTGCCGGACTTGACCCGGGTGGTTCGCGAGGCTGTCAACACGCTGATCAGCCGTGTCGCGGGTCAAGCCGATGTGCGTCCCGACGAAATCATGGAAGCCGTATTCGTCGGCAACCCGATCATGCACCATTTGTTTCTCGGCATCGATCCGACCGAGCTGGGCGGCGCGCCGTTCGCGCTGGCGCTGTCGGGCGCCCTGACCTTGCCAGCCCGCCAACTCGGCCTGGAGTTGCACAATGGCGCGCGCGTCTACACGCTGCCGTGCATCGCCGGCCATGTTGGCGCCGATGCTGCCGGCGCGACCTTGTCCGAAGGCCCGCATCGCGGCGACGAGATCACATTGCTGGTCGATATCGGCACCAATGCCGAGATCATCCTTGGTTCTTCGAAGCGCTTGGTGGCGGCATCGTCGCCAACCGGCCCGGCCTTCGAGGGCGCGCAGATTTCAGCTGGCCAGCGCGCCGCGCCGGGCGCCATTGAGCGCGTCCGCATCGACCCGGTGACGCTGGAACCGAAAATCCGCGTGATTGGCATCGACGCCTGGTCGGGCGAGCCGGAGTTCGAGGAGAAGAAACATCAGGTCGGCGTGACGGGTATCTGCGGCTCCGGCATTATCGAAGTGGTGGCCGAGATGTACCTTGCTGGCATTATCTCCGAGGACGGCGTGATCCGGGGTGAAATGGCCGCCAGAAGTGACCGCATCATCCAGGAGGGACGCACGTTCTCGTATGTTCTCTGGCGCGAGAGTGACATGGCGATCACGGTGCCAGCGGCCAGCCCCGCCGATGCCGAGGATCAACAGATGTCCAATCCGGGACTGCAGCACGTCGTTACGCAAACAGACATCCGTGCTATCCAACTCGCCAAAGCCGCGCTCTATGCCGGCATTAAACTGCTGATGGACAAGCTGGAAATCACCGCGGTGGATCGCATCAAGCTGGCTGGCGCGTTCGGCAGCTACATCGAGCCGAAATACGCCATGGTGCTCGGGCTGGTTCCCGACTGCGACCTGAAAAAGGTCGCCGCGGTCGGCAATGCGGCGGGCACCGGCGCGCGCATGGCACTGCTCAACCGTGGTCACCGTCGCGAGATTGAGGAATTGGTCACCCGCATCGAAAAGATCGAGACGGCGCTGGAGCCGAAGTTCCAGGAGCACTTCGTCTACGCCATGGCGCTGCCGAACAAGGTCGACAGCTTCCCGCATCTCGAAGCCGAAGTGAAGCTGCCGCCAAAGGGCTCTGTCGGCGATGGGGGTGACGCAGGCGAGGCACGCCGGGGCCGCCGGGGCGGGCGAGGACGCGCAACGTAAGGCCGGTGCTCGGCAAGATTCAACCAACGCGCCCTCGGCAGCGGCAATGTCCGGCGAGCTAGAGTACGGCACGCCGTCTGCACGCGCTTGTGACTTGTGTCGTGACTAGGGTGACGCCATTTGAGAGCTATCCTTACCCGGAGAACGCACATATGGAAGTCACTCGTCGCAGTCTGCTCGCCGCCGCTGGAGTTGCCGTGCTGATCGCGAGCGGCGCCTCGGCATCCGCCGAAACACCCAAGCAGCTCAATGTCGACGCGTCGGGACTGGCCCTCTATGGCTATGACCCGGTCGCCTATTTCATCGACGGCAAGCCGGTGATCGGCAATGCCGGCATCACAGCGGCACACGAGGGCGCCACCTACCGGTTCGCCAATGCGAGCAATCGCGATGCTTTCGCTAAAGATCCGGCACGGTACCTGCCTGCCTATGGTGGCTTCTGTGCTTATGGCGTAACGCAAGGTTACAAAGTCAAGGTCGATCCGACGGTCTTCAAGGTTGTCGAGGGCAGGCTATATTTGAACTACAATGCCGAAGTCGGCGAGAAATGGTCGTCCGACATCCCAGGCTACATCGCGAAGGCCGAGAAAATCTGGCCCGAGCTCAGTCGGCAATAGGCGCCTCAGCCTTCAGTGCCAGTGCGTGCAACCCTTGCGCGAATTCCTCGGCGAGTGCGGCGTTGACCAGGCGGTGCCGTTCGATGCGCGAGCAACCGGCGAACGCCGCAGCGACGATGCTAACGCGGAAATGGCTTTGGCCGGTGCCGGGCGAGCCCTGGTGGCCGGCATGCAGATGCGATTCATTGACCACGCTCAGCGCTTTGGGCGCGAACGCGGCGGTAAGCTTGGCGTTGATGGCTTCTTCAATCGTCATGCCGGCTCGATCCCCTACTTCGCGCGTCGTTCCGACCCACCACTTGAGTGCACGAACACCACGCCGCAACGGAGTTGCGTGTCAATACCTTGTCTCACTCGCCGGGAGCGCTCATACTCTCGCCCCATGAAACTAGACTCCAAATATTTCGACAGCATCCGTGGCAAGCCAGGCCGCGCTGAACCTGTCGCGCCCGA
>JANNSA010000007.1:0-3681 GCA_031402115.1 Hyphomicrobiaceae bacterium
CGGATGGTGATGCGATTGGCCAGCGGAACAATTCTCGGCAGGTATTTGCCGATCTTGTCATCAAGCTTCAGGCGGCCATCGCGGGCCAGTGCCTGAACAATGGACGCCGTTACGATCTTCGTAACAGAGGCCATGCGCCAGCTGTCAGTCTGACTGATGGAACGGCCACTCTTCTTGTCGGCGACGCCAGCCTTGCCAATCCAGACGCCGCGCTTGGTCCGGACCAGCGCTAAGGCCCCCGGCGCGCCGAGGCGCACCATCTCCTGCAGCCGCGCCTGCAGGTCAGCATCACTGCTGACCCGTTTACGCCGCGCGGCCTCTCCCGGAGCCACGCAGACCAACAATCCACATAGGCCCAAAACGGCCAACAGGTTGCCGTAAGCTAGGAAATCAAGCACTGTTCTGAAACTGAGCATGGCAGAAATTCCTACGCTAACCTGGGAAGATGGCCAGCCGAAATGAGATTCAGGTTTAAGTTGCTCGATCAGGCTCCTTGTCGCGATTCGGCGCAAGTGGCGCCAAGCCGCTCGCCTCTCAGCCGCGCATTTTGTCCACGATCTCTTTGACCTTGCGATCTTCCCATTCCCGACTGAAAAGGCGGAAACTGCCAGGCAGTCCAAACACGCCGATGGCGTGGCCCAACACGCCAATACCCCAGCCAGCGAGCGGCCATTGCACCCACCATTCCGGGCCCGACATCAGATCGATGATCGCCAGCACGACGATGACCGCAGCGAAGATGCCGAGGTGAAGATAAAAGCCTTCCATTGCCGCCACGCGGCGGCGCGCCATCTGAACGCGCGGATCGTCACTCATGCTCGAACTCCTTACCAAACCAGCTTGCAGTCTTTAGCTAGACATGATGATAGGAACAAACTGGCGGTTTCGCGAGCGTCATGTGGCGCAAAACACCGCCATTCGCTGTTATCAGGCAACCGAATCCTCAATTTGGTGAATGACTTGATGCTTCGCGGGTGGCAGACGGCCCGGGCACACGGCAGCTAACCATCGGAACGGGCTGGCAACCTTGCGAGGTCGGGATGTTTCTGCGATAGTCCGCCGAATTGTTGCTGGAACATGGGCTGTGTCGGTGAACACTGGCACTCCCCGCGCAGGAGATTGAGACATGGGTGGAATGAGCATCTGGCACTGGCTGATCGTCGGCGGCCTTGCCGTTCTACTGTTCGGCGGCGGCGGCAAAATTTCGCAGATTATGGGCGACGTTGCCAAAGGCGTGAAGAGTTTTAAGAAGGGCCTGGCTGAGGACGACGAACCAACGGCGACTGCTGGCAAGGCAATCGGGCTTGATGCGGCGACCACGACGCCGGCCGCCGAGAGCCGTAGCGAAAAGGCCTGAGCCCAAAGTCGCGACGCTTTTGAGTTCCGCAAAAATTCCGTCGCGACCGCCGTCGCGGCGGTTTCGTGTTTCAGCTGAAGAGTATGTGATAGAAGGCAGCGATCGGCGGGCAGCTGGAATGAGCACCGCAACCTGACTTCCCGTTGCCTGCTGCCCGGTGATTGCTGCCACGTACTGAATCCTTAGGACCGCCATGCTTGATATCGGCTGGGCTGAATTGCTGGTGATTGGGGTGGTGGCCTTGCTTGTGGTGCCACCCAAGGATCTGCCGTCTTTGCTGCGCACAGTCGGCAAATATGTCGGCCAGATGCGGCGCATGGCGACTGACTTCCGTTCGCAGTTCGATCAAGCGATGCGCGATTCCGAACTGGCAGAAATCCGCGAGAGCGTGAAGAAGCAAGTCGCGGAGATCAAGGCACCGGTCGCGGCAGCTGAGAAGTCGATCAATGACAGCGTGCGCGCTATGGACGACGCGGCTAGGAGCGCCGCAACAGACGCGCCCGTGCCGGTCGTTGCAACCAGCACGGCCGCCACCGTGATGGCTTTACCCGAACCAGCGCCAGAATTACCCAATGTGACACCTGTAGCCGAACCGATAGCGACATCGGAGGCGGCACCTGCTGCAACAGCCCTGGATGCAACCACCGCCGCTCAAGCGGCATCAGAAACAATAACGCCGTTCGCCACGAGCACAGGTCGTGCTTCCGTTGCGCAGCGCGCGGCTGATGCCTGGAAACGGGCAGCTGGCGACGAGAGTGGGGCTTGATCTGACCGTGGCTCAAGACGCAAAACTGTCTGAAGACGATGCCGCGATCGATGCCTCCAAGGCGCCGCTGATCGAGCACCTGATTGAACTGCGCACCCGCCTGATGTGGGCGATTGCCGCGTTCTTTCTGGCGTTCATTGTGTGCTTCTGGTTCTCGAAGCCGCTGTATAATTTCCTGCTGGTGCCCTACCAGGACGCTGCCCGCGCGCAGACGATCCTCGACAGTTTTATCCGGCTGTTCTGGGACAATCCAGTCCGCACTGCAGCTGAAACGCCGATCGAGATGATCTTCACGGCGCCACAGGAGTTCTTCTTCACGCAGATGAAATTGGCCATGTTCGGTGCGCTGTTCATCGCCTTCCCCGTGATCGCTTCGCAAGTCTATATGTTCATGGCGCCAGGGCTCTATAAACAAGAGAAGCACGCTTTCCTGCCGTATCTCATGGCGACGCCGGTCCTGTTCATTCTCGGCGGCGCGGTGGTTTACTATATGGCCATGCCGCTGGCGATGAAGTTCTTCCTGTCGATGCAACAGGTGGATGTCGGTAGCGACAATGTACAAATCGTGCTGACGGCCCGGGTCAGCGAGTATCTCGGCCTGATTATGACGCTGATCATCGGCTTTGGTGTGATCTTCCAACTGCCGGTCGTGCTTACCCTCCTGGCGCGCGTCGGCATGCTCAATGCCGTTCAGTTGGTCAAGTTCCGCCGCTACGCCATCGTCGGTATCTTTGCCGTCGCCGCCGTGCTGACGCCGCCCGACCCGATCAGCCAGATCGGCATGGCGCTGCCCACCATCCTGCTCTACGAGGCTTCCATTTTCGCCGTCCGCTACGTCGAAAAGCAACGCGCCATCCAAGCCGAAAAAAACGCTACGACCTCGTGAAATAGCCGGGGTCAGGCACTTATGCGCCGGCCAATGCTATCCAATTGGCCGGCTTGAGAGAGCATGTCAGTGGCTGACCCCGGTTTCCGGTTAGCACCGTGTCGCATGGGCCATGCAAAGGATTGCCGATGACCGCGACCACCGCACCGGCAGCGACTGTCGCGACTGCTCAGCCAGCGCTCTGGGCGCTGCTGATCGGCAATCTGGCGATCGGCACCGGCGTGTTGCTGCCGGCAGGCATGATCAGCGATCTGTCGGCGGATCTTGGCGTCACGGTGCGCGACGCTGGCTGGTTGATCCTGATCGGCGGGCTGGTGATCGGCGTCGGCGCGCCGGTTTTTGCCATGCTGACTTCACGCGTCGACCGACGGCTGCTGCTGGTCAGCGCCTTGCTGTTGTATGCGATTGGCCATGTGCTTTCGGCGCTGGCACCCAGTTTAACCACATTGATGATCTTGCGCGCTGTGACCATCATTGCCGCCGGCATCTTTACGCCGCAAGCTGCCGCAACCGTTGGGTTGCTGGTGCCGCAGGACCAGCGCGCCACCGGGGTCGCTTTCATCTTCCTTGGCTGGTCGGTCGCCTCGGTCGCGGGCATTCCGCTCGCCAGCTTGATCGCACACTATGCACATTGGCGCTGGGCATTTGCGATCATGGTGCTGCTGTCGCTGC
>JANNSA010000008.1:0-11453 GCA_031402115.1 Hyphomicrobiaceae bacterium
CCCCGCGCCCCTACATCGCAGTCGGTTCCGTTCTTCTTCAGGCCAAAATGCCGTCCATGCTGATCAGGTCAGCTACGCTCAGGCCGTGCTGGTCGATCAGGATGGCGACGTCAACGAAGCCGGCCTTCTTGCCCATGAAGACAGAGACGACATCGCCCTCGCCGCTGTCAGTGACCTTGACGACATCTTCCAGCGAGCCGTATTTGCGCCCGGCCAGCAGCACCGAGAAGTCGAACTGGTCGCCCTTGCTGAAGTCGAGGATGTAGTCGGCGCCGAACTTCACGTCGCCCTTGAAGAACGCGAACGTGTCCTCGCCCTTGCCGCCTTCAAGCTTGTCAACCGCGTGGCCGCCACGGAGCGTATCGTTGCCAACGCCGCCGTTGAGGTAGTCGCTGCCCGTGCCACCATGCAGGCTATCATCGCCAGCGCCACCCCACAGCTGGTCGCCGCCGGCCGTGCCCATCAGATGGTCATTGCCCGAGCCGCCCCAGAGATAGTCGTTGCCCTGGCCGCCCTTGATGAAGTCGTCGCCAATGTTGGTCATGATCACGTCGTCACCTGAGCCGCCGTAAACAGTGACGTTGCCATATTTGTGGACAGTGGATGTCAGGTCGATCAGCTGGCCGCCAGCGCCGCCTTTGATGACTTCGATGCTGTCGAGACGCGCGCCGGCTTCCGGAGCAGCGCTGACCGTGTCGTCGAGGAACAGGGCCTTGTGGCCCTTGCCCATGACCAGTGTGTCGACGACGCCATCGGTGCCGCGGAACACGTCGAAGCTCTGCTCGTAGCCGGCCAGCCGGAACGTTGCGCCATTGCCGCCATTGGAGGCGTCGCCAGCGTTCCAGGCCGAATAGCCCGTCCACATACCGTCGCTCGTGTAGTGCAGGAACGATCCGCCCGCTTCACCGGTCACGACGTCGGCCTTTTCATTAGTGCCGATGACGTGGCTCTTGCCTTTGGTTTTCTCAGCCATTGTCGTGAACTCTCAAACGCTCGTGATGGCCCCATGGCATAAGCCGGAAGCTCTAGATGCATCCGTTCTACCGGATCCGGCCTAAATGGAACTTACGGGAATAGTTAAAATGCGCGGCTGCGACGGCAGAGCTGTTGCGCCAACACTGCGAACGCGGCGGCAAGGGCCGATTGGTGGCGGCCCTTAGCGGTTTGTTGACTACAAACAAAAGTTCGAGCGTCCCGTCGTGCCTGCACAAGAAACGGGTCGATTGGTCGAGTTAAGGAGCCTAGAACGCATCCACGAAGACGGATGGAGCAATGAGCGATGTTGGACAGCCCGCAGAGTGACACTGGCCATCCTGCCGTAGCGGCGCCCGATAGTGCTATCGCCGATTACGGTCATGTCCGGCGCGCTATCGAGTTCATCAGCGCGGAATGGCAGCGGCAGCCGGATCTAGCTGAGTTGGCGGCACATCTGAACCTGAGTCCGGCCTATTGCCAGCGGTTGTTCAAGCGCTGGTGCGGCGTGTCGCCGAAGGAGTTCGTGCAGGCGATCACCATGGACCATGCGCGCAAAGCGCTCGACCGATCTGCCAGCGTGCTTGACGCGACGTTCGAAGTTGGGCTGTCGGGCCCGAGCCGGCTGCATGACCTGTTCATCGATCACGAGGCGATGACGCCGGGCGAATACAAGCGGCGTGGCGCCGGTCTGGTCATCACGCATGGTTTTCATCCGTGCCCATTTGGTCTGGCCCTGGTGATGACGACGCTGCGCGGCGTTTGCGGCGTGACGTTTTGTGATGACGTGACAGGCCAGCCCGCCGCCATGGCGGAGATGACCAAGCGTTGGCCAGAAGCTGATTTCGTCGAGGGTCGCAACGCAACCGCCAGTGCCGCTCGATCGATATTTCAACCAGACAGCGCGCCAAAGCCACCTGTCCGACTGGTCATGATCGGCACTGATTTCGAAACGACTGTCTGGCGGGCGTTGACCGACATTCCGGTTGGGACGACGGTTTCCTATGGCGAACTGGCTGCGCGCATTGGCAAGCCAGGCTCGGCGCGCGCCACGGGCTCCGCGATCGGCCGCAATCCGCTTGGCTTCGTTGTGCCGTGTCATCGGGTGATCGCCAAATCTGGCGACGTCGGCGGCTACCGCTGGGGCACAACGCGCAAGCGCGCCATTATCGGCTGGGAGCAAGTCCGATTGCCGGCCGGCAAGGCCGCCAAAGCCCTCGACGACGCGAGGGGCAGAGATTAGCGTGGCGGTCACGCCAAGCGCCCGAACCAGCATGCAAGGAAGCCAATCATGTCAGACGCCGGTGTCCGCCGTGTCCAGGAGTTCGAGTCCGCCGCTGCCGTCCCGACGCTTTCCACGCAATTGCTGGCTACCGCTGATGGCGACCTCAACCGTGAGCTGAACGCCTTTCTGTTTGCTCCGTCGCATAATCCGACCCTACTCAAGGGCAAGTCGATCGCCATCTGCTGCACCAATGGCGTCGAAGAGATTGAAATCCTTGGCGCTCAACGCTGGCTGTCGGAGCATGGCGCCACGGTGCATGTGGTGGCGCCGAAAGTCGGCCAGATGCACCCGAGCTATGGCGTCCGCATGCCGCCACAGGCCGAGACGCATGTGCTGCTGATCCGGCTGCTGGAGAACGCCGGCTGGTTGCCGATCGACCAGTTCCTGGAAACCGCCGACCCGGCCAAATACGACGCCGTTATTGTGCCCGGCGGCTGCTGGAACCCGGATTTCCTGCGCGCCGACAAGAATGCGCTGGCTTTCCTGCAAGCCATGAATGCTGCCGGCAAGCCTGTCTGCGGCATCTGTCATGGCCCCTGGGTACTGATCAGCGCCGGCCTGTTACGCGGCAAGCGCGCCACCGGTGTCTGGAACATCCATGCCGACATCGCCAACGCCGGCGCCGAGGTGCTGGATGAGCCCGTCGTTGTCGACGGCAACCTGATCACCGCGCGCTTTCCCTATGACCTGCCACGCATGATCGAAGCGCTGGTGAAACAACTGGTGTGATCTGAACCGGACCGGCAACGCCGCAACACGGTGTTGCATCCCAACCCATGTGGCGGACATAGCTGCCTTATCCACAGGGTTGGAAGTGTTGCATCGCTGGGAAGCTGTTAGTCATTCATTGCTTCAGCTTTGATTCCGTCAGTTGCGTAACGCGTCGAGCGCTTCCCTTAAGGGGTGAGCGGTACACGACGCGATCATTGCCGTTGGACCTCACAATCCGAGGTCATGGAACAAGTTCGGTCAGCGCTTCGGGGGCGTCACTATGGAAAGAACGGAAGCACTAAACACGCTGCGGCGTGAGTATCAGTCGGATTACCAGAAGGAGATCCGGGCGACCCGCGATCTGCTGTCGACGGGCGCCCGCATCCTGCAAGGATCGGAAGGCACCATCAACTTTAACGACAAGGTCACGTTCGTCAGCCTTGGTCAGGCGCGCAAGCGCTTCGTTGATGCGGTTGGTCCGGCGATCAAGCCATTGCTGGAAGCCTATGCGCGCGAGCTGGAGCGGGAGGCCGCCAGCCTTGGTCTGGATGGCCAGAGCACCAGCGATGCGCCGTTGATGGAGAGCCTGCACGACGTGCTGCGTCACCTGCAGCATCGCGGGCCTGAGACACCTTACGCGCCACGTCAAGCCGTCAACGGCTATGGCCAGCGCGAATCTGCCTGAGGTTTGCGCTAAAGCTTGCTACCCGAAAGCAGCCTTGTTCGACCGTTCGCGGTTGCACGGGGTGCTGCCCCTGGGTGGTTTTGCTCTGGCGCTCGCAATGGAGGGGCGAGTAGTGGCTCGCCCTCTCGCGCTACGGCAAAACGCAGGCAGTATCAGCCGCAGGATTGGAGCCCGTTGTCAGAGGGTGAGCCACGGCTCGCCCCGACATGGCCGGGAGCGACGGTTCAATGGCGTGTGGCGACGATCGGAGCATTGGCATTGCCTGACAACATGCCCTGCACCGTTTCCGCACCGGCAGGGGACAGCACGCCAGTGCGGCTTGCGCGGCGGGCGTTGATCCGCTCTGACATTGTCCAGAACCCACCAAAACTAGCAGTTGCGCGTTCCGCCGCAGCGGCGTCGAACGTATCGAACTGCTCGTAGGCGTCGCGCTTCTCAGGTTCGCGCCGCATGCAATCACCGGCCCAGCTCAAGCCCGTGCCCAGCACGAGTTGCTCGTGGGCATCAAGCAAGGCGGCGCGCCGCGCCCAGCGGATTTCGATCAGCGCCGAGCCCGCTGAGACCTCAGCAAAATCCAGCCAACTCACAAGCGCTTCTGCCGGTTCAAGCACGGCAAACAGAACGCGCATGCTGATACCCAATCCAGCGAGCTCTGTGCGCGCATCCAACACGGCCCTTGCTACCGGCGATTGCGGCGAGCGTGCCAGCAACGTCACACTGCGCTCAATTGGCATAGGCGCATCGATAACGCTTAAACGATCCAGGTAGTAGCCACAGAACCGAGCAAGGTTTTCCTGCTTTTCTTCATGGCGCATGAATTTCGCTTGGCGGCTGCCGTCCGTGAAACGCATCGATGCGGCGGGCCGTTGGCTTTCGAAGGAACTCATCCGGTCTCTCTCTGCTACATCGGTTCAACGGAGCGGGGGCCTAACAGAGGATTGGCGTTTCAAACTGGCCAACCCCAACGGGGGTCATGCCAGCCGCCCCTTGACCCGGAGGATTAAGACCCCACCGCGGTTAAGGAACGATTGAGCGCCGGCAGCAAATGCATCGCGGATTACTCCGTCACGCAGAATGCCCGGTTAGCCTCGCAGCGGGCAGTAGGACAAGCCGGGCGTCAGTGTCGGCGGCGGCGGGAAACCGTGTGCTGACCAAAGCGATTGGCAATGGCGCCAATGTTGTCAAGGGATAAGCCGCCGTGATCGGCCGGATCGGCATCGATGCCATCGGGGAAATCAAGCTGCGGCCCGGCGGCTTGATGAGCCTCTGCTGTCGCTTGATTTTCGCTCCAATGTGCTGCCGCATCAGACCCCTCGTGAGACATCTCGCCGCTCGGATCGGCTGCCTGGCCGGCACGCACCGCCTCGACAAAGGCATCCACTTGGACCGGTGAGGAAGACTCCGAATCGTTCACCCAGCCACCGTTCCAGGACGTGCCGGTCGCCGGAGCATCGGCGTCATCACGGCGGCCACGCGAACGCAGCTCCGACAGTGCGACAGGTTCTGGCAACGTAAAGCCCTGCGCGCCATCCTCAGACCAATGGCGTTCCTCAGCCTTAGCGTGGTTCATCGCCGCGCCCGAAACATCGATGGCGTCGCGCACCATCGGCTCAATTGGCCGGTCATCCAGCGAGCGCATGCCCGGATGCACCATCGCCGCATAGCCATTGCTGACGGACGCAGAGCCATCATCACGACGGTCTGGGTCTCGACGGTCTGGGCGCCCCATCAACCGCGACAAGCCGTAGTTGAAGGATTGCAACGCGGACAAGGAGTTCGAGGCCGGCTTCAGAACCGGTGCGATGGCAACCGCAGCATTGCCATGGAATTGGGCGTGAGGGTAATGCGGCGCGCCGTTGAAGGCTTCGTGATCAGCCGCATCGCCCGCGAAGCGCGACTCGTTGCGTTCGCCATGCAACGGAATAACCATTGGAGCTTCACTGGCTGGCCGGGCCTCGGCGCGATGCGCTGTGCGGGCCGCGTCAAGGGACGGCTCACGCTGCGCATAGGCCGCAGCGAAGCTGTGCACGCCGTTGCCTTGCGCACGGTTACCATGCGCCGCTTGCACGTGGGGAAGCTCACTTGCATTCGCCACTGGCTGCGGCCCGCGCGACAACGTCGCCAGCGTCCTGGTAACTTCCTGCATGAAGACAGTCTGCTGGCGGGCAATTTCCTGGGTTGCCAGCGCCTGCTGCGAAATGCTTTGCATCAACGCCACGATTTCCGGATTAGTTTCGCCCTGCCGCTGCGTCCGCTCGCGCCGTGTCTTGACCATCAGCCCGTCGGGGTCGCGATCCTGGCCGGGCACGTAGCTCTCGAACTCCTCGGCATCGACGGCGACTTGCCGGGCGAGCTTGCTTCGAAGTTTCTGGCGCTCATTCTCGAGCTTCTCTTTTTCGATGTCGATCTTCAGCTGTTCATGCTCGGCTGCCAGATCCCGCATCTTTCGGCGCGTCTCGGCAACACCGCGTTGCTCATCCAATTTGGCTTGGAACTCGCTCTGCTTGAACTCGACCGCATGGACGATTTCCTGGCTCTTCGACTCCACCTTGGCGAGCCGCGCCTGATCTTGTGCATCACGCACGGGAGCCAGTGCTCGCTCAGCACCGACAATCATATCAAGCACGAAGTCGGACCAGGCACCCTTCTTGAAGCGATACAACCGGAACGTCTGAACAGTCTGCCACTTGCTGCCAAGGGAACGGAGCTTTTTACGCACCGGCACGAAGCGGCCGAACACGCGCTTGAAGGGCCCATGCCGCTCATGGCTGGCGAACAGATTGGCGAGGAACTGCGCCTCCCAGACATCCTTTTCCGACAGCTTGACAGGAGCTTCCGGTTCCTGGTCGCGGCCCGACAGATAGGACCACCAACTCGCGGGATCGTGCTTTGGAGCCGGTTGAATGGCGCCACCGCTGGCGATCATCGGCACAGCCACATAGTCATGTCCCCAGTGGTCGAAGGCAATGTGGCGCAAGGGTTCGAGCTGCTTGAGTGTGTCCTCATCGTCATGAATGGCCGACAGATCGGCGATCGTGCGATAACCATCGCCGGTCGCGGACTGGCGGCGGCGGCGCGTGCGCTCAGCCGCTGACAAAGCCGGCGGGATCGACACCAGCAGCAGGCAGATATCAACGAACACGGCGATCAGCAGCGGCACCCAGTCGCGCTTGCCCAG
The DNA here is from genome assembly GCA_031402115.1 of Hyphomicrobiaceae bacterium. Classification (GTDB taxonomy): domain Bacteria; phylum Pseudomonadota; class Alphaproteobacteria; order Rhizobiales; family Hyphomicrobiaceae; genus JANNSA01. The sequence continues at coordinate 6,832 of JANNSA010000008.1, forward strand.
ACCAGCCGCTTCTTCGCTGACGATGACAGCTGGCGCGCCGGCGCCCAGTGACTGGATTGCCTTCTGCTGCTCGGCGCGGATGTCGTCGGGCGTTGCCGGCAACTTGAAACGAGCCAGCGAGGTCATGGTCACCAGCAAGCGGCGGAACGCTTCGATCGTCGCCTCGGCGCCTTCGACGACGGCGATCTCGGGTTTGACCAGCGCCGGCAGCGCATCGATCGCCTTGACGCCACCGCGCAGGCCTGTCTGCAATTGCGCGTCGGGGCAGACAAAGGTCTTGCCCTGCTCATCGGGGAACACGGTCTTCTCGCTGCGTTCAGCGAAATCCGCACGGAACTGCTTGAGCTGCGGATCGCTGCGGAACGAATTGAAGCCGCTGATGGTCAGGTCAAGCTTGCGGCTGAGCGCGCGCATGAACTCGTTGCGGGTGCCGGTCGCCGGGTCGAACGTGCTCTTGTCCTGCTTAGCAATTTTCTGGATGTCGCCGCCAAGGCTGGCGATGTCCTTGCGGATGACTGCGGCGCGCCCCTTCACGAACTGGCTGGCAAGCGTCAGATTGGCGGCATCGGACTCGCGCAAGCGGCGGCGCGGACCGTCGCCCGGACGGCTGTTCGGGCATGAGCGGCCCGTGGAAACTTCGTCGGCAGCTTTCTGCGCTGAGATGGCGGCGAGCCCTTCCAGGCTGCCCTGTAATTGCGATAGCCGCGTTTCAGCACCGGTCAGTGCCGCCTGAACCTGGGTGATAGCGGATTCGGCCGAGCGCGAGGCCTCGGTTCGGGATTCCAGGAACTTCCAATAGAAGCCGAACGAGAAGCCAATTGAAATCAGCGCCAGAAAGACATAGCCGAGACCATAAACGACGCGGATGGCGACGGCGTTGTTCTCGTCGAACAACTGATCGAGCAGCCAGATGATCATCAGCATCAGCATGGCGACGGAGCCGCCGATGGCGATCTTCATGACCAGATCGACATCGCCCATATTGGCCTGGATCAACTCCAGCATCCCGGCATAGGTGGAGATCCACGACAGCGCGCCAAGACCGGCGACCAGCGCTACTTTCTTGCTGCTGGCGAAGATACCGCGCTTCTCGGGTTCGGTGGAATGGCCATTGCCATGGTTCGAGTTGCGGCTGGATTGACCGCGCGGGCTCTGGCCGCTGGTGCCGCCGCCCATCCGCAAGAGTTCGGCGTCGCTGGTGTGCTGCATGGTACTGGCCGCTTCCCTTGGCCGTGAACCAGGCACACAACTTCCCAATCGCCGCCCGTGCTCAACTCCGCCCAGAGTTCAGCGCGTGATGCGTCTATGGTTCGCCGTCCCAGTCCCGTTGCCGTCTCTTTGCCTCGACCCCCCAGCGCGATCCGCCTGCGGTACTCTCGAACCAATCCGGCCTTTCTGTGTTGCGTTTGTCACGCTCAAGAAAAAAGGATCAGCCCACCGCAATTTCCTATCGCAGAGTGGCCCTCTCACGTCACTCAACACGCGCAAGGTGAGGACATCATGGACCGCTCGCGGCAAAATCGCGGCGACGACGATAAGGGCAGGGCATTTTGAGGGCGCCCGCCGAACCAGTGACGTTGGCACGCTGAACATTGTGCCAGAATAGTCCGATTGAGCATCTGAAGAATGAGGGTCAGCTCGTTGGCTACTCGGCCGCGAGCCGAGGTGTTTCCACGTCGACCTGCTCGATGCGGGCGCCTCGTTCGGCGATACGGGCGGAAGATGTGAGGATCTTCTCAACGTCCCGGGCCGCCAGAGTGAAGTGCTTGTCGAGGTCTTTGACGCGTTCGGTTAACCGCGCCACATCCGCGACCATCAGCGCCACCTCGCGCTGGATCAGGCCGGCCTGCTCGCGCATCCGCACGTCTTTGACGATCGCCTGCATCATCTGCACAGCCAGCATCAGCATGTTTGGCGAAACGATCACGACGCGCGCCCGGTGCGCCCGCTGGATCAGCTCGGGAAACCGCTCGGACAGCTCGCCCATGATCGATTCGGACGGCACGAACATCAGTGCAACATCCTGGGTTTCGCCCGAAATCAGATATTTGGAGGCGATGTCGTCGATGTGCCGGTTGACCGCGTCGCGGATGCGCAAGCTTGCCGTCGCAGCTATATCACTGCCGCGCGCTGTGCGCAGTGCCTCGAAGCCTTCGAGCGGGAATTTGGCGTCGATCACCAGCGGAGTTAGCGTTGATGGCAGACGGATCAGGCAATCGGGCCGGCGGCCGTTAGAGAGCGTTGCCTGAAACTCGTAAAGGCCGCGCGGCAGGCCGTCCTCAATGATGGTTTCCATGCGCAACTGGCCGAATGCGCCGCGCGCCTGCTTGTTGCCGAGCACGTCCTTCAACGTCACAACGTGCTGCGTCAGTTCACTGAGACTGGCGCCGGCGCGGTCGATCACGGCGAGGCGCTCGTAAAGCTTGCTGAGGCTGTCGGAATTCCGCAGGCTCTGTTCGGCAAGCTTGACGCCGACGCGGTCATTGATCGACTGCATGCCTTCGCCAAGCCGCTCGCCGACCCGGTCCAGCCGCGTGCCCAGCGCTTGCGCCAACTCGCTGCTGCGTGTCTCGCTGATCTCGCCCATCGCCGCGATGCGGCCTTTCAATTCGGCGATCTCGCTGCTCATAGCCTCGCGCGCGGCCCGGATTTCGTTCGCCAGGCGACCAGCGGGATCATCGGGCGGGGACTGCCGCCTGCTGTGCGCCAGCAGCCGGATCAGCGCAATGGCAATGCCCGCCAACAGCACGCTTCCAAGGACGAAGCCAATGACGGGCGTCAGTGGATCGGACAGCGCCACGCGCAGCAGTTCTGTGGCACTGGTGAGCCAAGTCCGGAGATCGTGGAACAGTGCATCATCCATGCGTTGCGCATAGCTGATTCGTGTGACGAACCATGGGCCGCGATGCACCAGAGCTGGGTGCGTCGGCTATCAGATCTTCACCAGCATGGCCGTGACGTACATGAAGGCGACACCGGCGGCCATGCCCGAGAGGACTGGTGCCGACCAGAACGCCGCCATCGTGCCGCCGCGCCCGCGCATCAGGAACCCGCCGACTTCAAGAATGACCTGCAGGATGGCGCCGGCGCCGATCGCCAGGGCAAGCGCCGACCAGTGCGGTGCAAAGGCGAGGCTGCCGATCCACATGCCGATCACAGCCGGGCCGCCCGCCAGCAGGGCTAGACCGGCGAACGTCAGGAGTGGCGGCCGCTCTTTGAGGATCGGTGCGGCAATGCCAATGCCCTCGGTGACATTGTGCAAGGCAAACCCCAGTACCAAAAAGGTCCCGAGACCAGCCGCGCCCGCCGCAAAGGCTGCGCCGATCGCCAGCCCCTCGCCAAAGTTGTGCAGGCCGATGCCGAGCGCGATGTATGTCGCGAGCGCCAGGCCACTCGGGCGCACATCGCGGCGCGAGACGGCCATCAGCACCAGGAAACTTGCGGCGGCGGTCAGGATGACCATGGTTGCGCCCTGAAACATCGCGGCGGACTTGCCCGCGAACTCCATGGCACCTTCCAGCGTGTCGACGAACAGGAAGCCAAGCAGGCCGATGGTCATGGCGAGCAGGAATGCCATCACCGAAGGGCCGGCGCTGCGCAATGACGGGTAGAACAGCAAGCCGACGACAACCGGCAGAATGCCGACAAAAATGCCGATTACCGCTTGCCCGAACAGATTGCTGGAGGTGACTACGGGCGTTGCGATTGCCACAGGAATTGGGTGATCAAAGATGGCGCCAGTGTTGGTCACCATCCGCACGCTGTGGGCTTCGCCCAGCACCCAGGGAAACGGCACCTGCAGCCAGGCGGTGGCGCCGCGTTCGATCGGGCCGGGCGGCGTTTGCTGGAATTCCCAGTAGCTCGCGTCAACTTGTATCTGCGCGATCCGCATCGGCTCTGAACCGCCGGCGCGCACGAGCATCCGCAAGCCGGTATCGTCAAGGATTGTCCGCTCGATCACCAGATTCTCGACGGGCGGGGCGCCGTCGTTGAACTGCGCCAGCGGGTTGGTCGCCAGCAACCACCAGACCGCAGCGGCAACCAGCGCGGCTGGCGCCAGCAACCACACCAAGTTCGAACGATCGGATTTCGGGGTGGCAGGGCCTTGGCCAGTCTCGGGCGCCGACGATGGCAAAGTCATGACACCGCCTCGACGACGTTGAACATGCCCATCCAGCCAAGTTCCGTGAACTCCGCCTGATGCGCATGAAACATGTAGAGCCCCGTCTCGTGCTCCTTGAAGGTGAACTCCAGGATGCCGCGCTGCGCCTGGCACTGCGTGATAATGTCGACTGACTTCAAGGTCGGCGTCAGCGTCGTGCCGGTATCGAAATAGTCGAAGAAGTTCGCATGCAAATGGAACGAGTTGATGGGGTCAAATTCGGTGACGTTGACAAGATAGATGCGTACCGGCCGGTCGCGGATCACGGTGATCGGCTGCTTGGCGTAACAGTGCGCTACGGTGTTGCAGGCATAGAACTCGTTCTCGCCATCGAACGACGTGTCGAAGGCGTTCATGACCATGGCCATTTCCTGCCAACGCGCGTTCTCGGGCGTACCGAGTTGGCGCGAGCGTGCGACTTCGGCGAGTTCGGGGTGCTTGGCCGGGTCTGGGTCGATGA
>JANNSA010000009.1:0-3175 GCA_031402115.1 Hyphomicrobiaceae bacterium
CAGCTTGAACAGGATCAGCGAGCCGACGCCCGACAACAGCAGCGACACCAGCACGGTCTTGACATTTCGTTTTATCTGCTGGGCGCCACACCGACGATGCCATCGGTAGCCTGGGGAGCGTTGCGCTACGGCATCAAGCCCGAACTCTATGCGTTGTCGTCGATTATCAACCTGTTGGTATTCGCGGCAATCGTGGTCCTCTACTTCGTCATCCGCGCCGACAAACGGCGTCCCGCTGAGTAGCAAAGAGTAGCAATGGGGTCTGAGCCCTTCGCTATGCCCCTGGCTGCGGTGCGATGGGCGTTCGCGCCAGATGGCCGGTCTTGACCCAGACAGTGCAACCGTCCAGGCCCGGCATCGCGCGCAGCTTGGCTCCGGCGGGAAGCCGCAGCCACGACTGACGGTCAAAGCGCTCGCTGGCCTCGTCGAACGCCCCTTCTACTACCAGGATCTCGCCGCCACCTGGCAGATCGAGTGCAACTGCCGCGCCCGGCGACCATCGCTCAAGACGCACACTCTCGGTTGCGTCGGCATGGAGTGGCATCAGCTCGACACCGCGCCGGCCAGGAGCCGCTGCGAATGCCTGGCGGGCTGTATCAATGTGCAGCGGCGTCCGGTCGGCTGGATCGAACTGCCAGAGTTTGACGAAGATGGTGCAGCCCAGTTTCGAGCCCGGCGTATGCGACGACTCCGGCGGATTGCGGATGTAGCTGCCGGCTGGAAAATCACCGTGCTCGTCCTGGAACACACCTTCGAGCACAAAGAACTCCTCGCCACCCGTATGCGTATGCGCAGAGAATTTGCTTTCCGGCGCATAGCGGACGATCGACGTGGCACGCGCCACTTCGCCGCCAATACGATCCAGCATCCGCCGGTCGACACCGGGCATCGGCGACGGCGTCCAGGCGAGGCGGGCGCTGTGAACCGCGGCACGCGCACTGAAGTCAGCATTTAGTTGCATGGATCTGTGTCCTCTCCGTCAACCCGTGATGCTCGGACGCTTGGCAACCTTAGCGCGCCAAGCAATCAGGTGTTCGCACTCCGCTGGAATGTCGATCTTGGCGAAGTCAGCGAAAGCCAGCCCCGCGAATGCCGTGATGTCCGCCATCGAGAATGCATCTCCCGCAAGATACGGCTGTTGGGTCAAGACGCCGTCCAGATACTTCATGCCCTGAATGGCGCGGCCCTTTTGATGATTGCCCCACTCGGCGCATTGATATGTCTCGATGTCGGGGCCCAGGCCCGGTGTCGCGTGATGGAAGTAAGCCCCGACGGCATCGAGCAAACCGGCCTCGGCGCGCCGCTGCATCATGTGAATGACCGCGCGCTCCTTAGGCGTGCGGCCCGTCAGGACCGGCTCACCGCTCGCGTGATCCAGGTACTCGGTGATTGCCGTGCATTCGGCGATCATGGTGCCATCGTCTAGTTCCAGCATCGGCACCGCGCCAGATGGGTTCTTGGCCATAAAGTCCGGCTTTTTGTGTTCGCCGGCCGGCACGTCGACCACAACAAACGTGACTTGGCTGATGAGGCCCTTTTCAGCGAGCGCGATCCGTACTCGTGCCGGATTCGGGAACCCTTGGAAATCATGCACTTTCATAGCGGACTCGCTCCTGGTCTGATGGTGGCGTAAAGACTCGTTTGTTGATCGATCAAAAATCTATCTATCGATAGATTGATAGACAGGAAGGTCATTTGCCATACGCCGGTGTTTGCGTCAAGATAATCTATCGATAGGTAGATTGAGCCAGGGAATGGAAGATGGGCACCACCGAGACAAGCCTGCTGGATGCGGCCGAAATCGCCATGCGGTCACGCGGCTATCACGGCGTTAGCTTTCGCGAGCTCGCCGATGATGTCGGCATCAAGAGCGCCAGCGTTCACTACTACTTTCCGCAGAAAGCCGATCTGGCCGTTGCGCTGGTCAACCGTTACTCAGATGGCTTCTTCGCCGGTCTTGCGGGCCGCGTCACACCGGCCTTCTCCGCACAGCAAAAGCTGCAGGCATTCTGCGACAGCTATCGTGATGCGCTCAAGCGCTCGGACCTGATTTGTTTGTGCGGCATGCTTGGCGCTGAGTCTGGTGGCTTGCCGGACCCGGTCGCTGAAGCGGTCGCTGCATTCTTCGAAGCCAACGTAGCTTGGCTAGGTTGCGCCTTGCCAGCGGCGCTGTTGCCCCGCGCGCGTCGCGTCAAGTCAGCGCAGATCCTGGCGACCTTGCAAGGTGGCATGCTGATCGCGACAGCGCTGAAAGACATCAACCTGTTCGACGGCATCGTGCAGCATCTGCTCGACGATGCGGCGCTCTAAATGGGGTCAGACTTCATCACTGCGCCGCCTCCGCCTCGGCTACCAGCCAGTCGCTAAACGCGCGCACGTTGCGGCGGTCCAGGGCGCGGGGCGGGTAGACAGCATAGTAAGCAGCGTCCGACGGCAGGCTGATCGCGAATGGCTTGACCAAGCGGCCGGCAGCGAGGTCGTCAGCGGCCAGAGCGCTGCGGGCCAGCGCCACGCCTTCGCCCTGCATCGCCGCCTGCAGCGCCAGGTGCGAGGAGACGAACACCGGCCCGCGTTGCGCATCGACGCCGGCGACGCCGGCCAGGGTCAGCCAGCTGGCCCAATCGACCGGATAGTCATCGTGGATCAGGGTGTGACGCACCAAGTCCGCCGGCTCGCGCAAAGGCGGCTCGCCGGTGATTAGTCCCGGACCGCAAACCGGAAACAGTTCCTCGCGCAGCAACAGCCGCGCTTCCAGACCAAGCCAGTTGCCACGGCCGAAGCGGATGGCCAGATCGACGCCACCGGGCTCGAAGGTCGCCAGACGCGAATTGGTTTCCAGCCGGATATCAATGTCGGGATGCAAGCGCCGGAAGCGGAACAGCCGCGGCACCAGCCATTTGGCGGCGAACGAATCGAGCGTGCTGACGGTCAGCGCGCCCTTGTCGTTGCCTTGCGTGATCGCCAATGTCGCGACCGCCAGCCGGTCGAGAGCGTCACGTACCTTGGCAGCATAGACGGCGCCCGCCGGTGTTAGCAGCACTTGGCGCGTGCGCCGCTGGAACAGTGGCACGCCGAGGAATTCCTCGAGCTGCTTGATGGCGCGGCTGACGGCGCCATGCGTCACGTGCAGCTCCTCAGCGGCCTTGGAAAAGCTTGCCAGCCGCGCCGCCGCCTC
>JANNSA010000010.1:0-18119 GCA_031402115.1 Hyphomicrobiaceae bacterium
GTGCTTTCCCTGCCTGTTCTGGGCGGGGCGATTACCATGCTGCTCACCGACCGGAACTTCGGCACGTCGTTCTTTAAACCCGAAGGCGGCGGTGACCCGATTTTATTCCAGCATTTATTCTGGTTCTTTGGTCACCCGGAAGTGTACATCATGATTCTCCCGGCGTTTGGTATTGTTTCGCACATTGTCGCGACATTTTCTAAAAAACCGATTTTCGGATATCTGGGTATGGCGTATGCGATGGTGGCCATTGGCTTCGTTGGCTTTATCGTCTGGGCACACCATATGTATACATCTGGAATTTCGCTGAATACCAAGGCGTATTTCACCGCGGCCACGCTTATCATCGCGGTGCCCACGGGGATTAAAATTTTCTCCTGGATTGCCACGATGTGGGGCGGCTCTATTGAGTTCAAGCCGCCGATGGTTTGGGCGATCGGCTTCATCTTCCTGTTCACACTCGGTGGCGTCACCGGCGTCGTGCTTGCCAATGCCTCTATCGACCGCGCCTACCATGACACCTACTTCGTCGTGGCGCACTTCCACTACGTGCTGTCGCTTGGCGCCGTGTTCTCGATCTTCGCTGGCTTCTATTACTGGTTCCCAAAAATGTCGGGCTACATGTACAGCGAGTTCTGGGCCAACGTTCACTTCTGGCTGATGTTCATCGGCGCGAACTTGACGTTCTTCCCGCAACACTTCCTCGGCGCTGCTGCCATGCAGCGCCGCGTGCCTGATTATCCGGATGCGCTGGCTGGTTGGAACTACGTCTCGTCGATGGGCTCGTACATTTCGGCTGCTGGCGTGTTTGTGTTCCTCGGCGTCATCATTTTGGCCTTCGTGCAGCGCCGCCAGGCCGCTGACAACCCATGGGGCGTTGGCGCTGATACGCTGGAGTGGTCGCTGTCGTCGCCGCCGCCGTTCCATCAGTTCTCGACACTGCCGCGCATTCGTTGACGTGGTTGCCTGACTGAACTTCCCTGGCCGGTGCCGCATACCGTGGCGCCGGCCTGTCCCAACCAACAGGCTTGATGACCATGGCCTTCGTCGAGACCCAGGAAACAGGCACCCGCGCCGTGGCCGACTGGGGCCGTGGTTCGGTTGGCGATTACGTGGCGCTGATGAAGCCCCGGGTGATGTCGCTGGTCGTCTTCACGGCGCTGGCTGGCATGATCCTGGCGCCATCGGCGTTACATCCAGTGGTCGCAATCGTCACATTGCTGTGCATTGCGGTTGGTGCCGGGGCGTCGGGCGCGCTCAACATGTGGTGGGACGCTGACATTGACGCGCGCATGGGGCGCACGGCGACACGGCCAATTCCGAGCGGCGCAATCGCTGCTGAGGAAGCGCGCAATATCGGCTTCGGGCTGTCCGCTGGCTCTGTAGTTCTGCTTGGCCTGGCGACTAATGTTGTGGCAGCTGGCCTGCTGGCGTTGACGATCGCCTACTACGTCGTGTTCTACACCATGTGGCTGAAGCGGCGGACGGTGCAGAACATCGTTATTGGCGGCGCCGCTGGCGCCTTTCCGCCGATGATCGGCTGGGCTGCCGTGACTGGCGATGTCAGCCTCGATAGTTTGGCATTGTTCCTGATCGTTTTCCATTGGACGCCACCGCACTTCTGGGCGCTGGCCCTCGTCAAGATGGACGACTACGAGCGCGTTGGCGTACCCATGCTGCCCAATGTGCACGGCAAGCCGGCGACGCGGCTGCAAATCCTGCTGTACAGTCTGGTCCTGGTTCCAGCGACGCTGCTGCCAACCTGGTTGGGCACAGCTGGTTACACCTATCTGGCTGTGGCGCTGATCAGCGGCGGCGTTTTCCTTTGGCGAGCTTGGGAGGTTTATCGCAGCGCTGACGGAGCTGATACCGAGCGCGCTGGCTGGCAGCTGTTTGGGTACTCGATTTTCTATTTGTTCCTGCTGTTTGCCGTTCTGATCGTTGAGCGGTTGGCACTTATCAAGTTCGCTAGTGTGTCATGAGCAGCCCAGTTGACGAGACCAAACGCCGGCAACGGCAACGCTCCATTGCCATCGCGGTGGGCCTCGGCGTGCTTGTTGTGCTGTTTTATGCGCTGACTGTCGTGCGCTTTGGAGGACCTCAGGGATGACCCAGGATCCAGCAACTCCAGCCCGGCAGCGAGACCCATTGCTACACGCCATGGCGCTTGCGGCTTTGGCACTTGGCATGCTCGGCTTGAGTTTTGCTGCTGTACCGCTCTACACGTTGTTGTGCCAGACGACTGGTATGGGTGGCACGCCGCAGCGTGTCACAACAGAATCCAAAACCCGGCTGGACCGGCCCATCACCATCCGCTTCGACGCCACCACGGATGGCGAGCTGGCCTGGGATTTCCGGCCGGAAAAAACCAGTATCGTGACCAAGTTGGGCGACACGACACTGGCATTCTACAAGGCGCGGAACACCTCAGGCCGGGCCGTAACTGGCCAAGCGACCTTCAACGTCACGCCTGAAATCGCTGGGCGGTTCTTCAGCAAGATCGAGTGCTTCTGTTTCACGGAGCAAACCTTGCAGCCAGGCGAAGCTGTCGACATGCCTGTGACGTTCTACGTCGACCCGGCGATCTTGAGCGAACCGGGCGCCGAGACTATCGAGTCGATCACGCTTTCCTACACGTTCTTCGAGATACCTTCATCGAAGGTTGCTGCGAAGAAGGGTTCATAGAACGAACATGGGGATCCGGCGTTTCTAGGCGCTGGTCCCAGGCACGACGACGGGGCGGAGACGGAACATGGCTGACGCACACGGCAACAACCACGACTATCACTTAGTTAATCCAAGCCCATGGCCGATCGCTGGATCGATTGGTGCGTTTGTGCTGGCGGTTGGCACCATCAACTACTTCATCTCGATGAAGGCGGGGGCGCCGCAGCTCTGGTACGTGACGCCGGGATTGGCTATCGTCGTGGCGACGATGTTCTTCTGGTGGCGCGATGTCATCAAGGAGGCGCATAGCGGCTATCACACGCCAGTCGTACAACTGCATTTGCGCTACGGCATGCTGCTGTTCATCGTCTCGGAGGTGATGTTCTTCGTCGCCTGGTTCTGGGGCTATTTCGACGTGGCGTTCTACCCAGCCGACGTTTACACGCTGCCCAACAGCACGCAAACCGTCGGTATGGTCAGCCGCACGGAAGTGCTCGGTGGCACCTGGCCACCTCAGCCGAACGCAAACTTCCAGCACACCTTCGATCCTTGGGGCCTGCCGCTCATTAACACTCTGATCCTGCTAACGTCAGGCACGACGGTGACTGCCGCGCACCACGCCCTGCTGGAAGGCAACCGCAAAGGTCTGATCTGGGGGCTGTTGGCGACGGTGGTGTTGGGCCTCCTCTTCACCGCCTTGCAGGCGGTGGAATACATGCAAGCCGGGTTCGGCATGGCCAACCACATCTACGGCTCGACCTTCTTCATGGCGACCGGCTTCCACGGCTTCCATGTCATCGTCGGCACCATCTTCCTGGCGATCTGCCTGATGCGAGCGCTCAAAGGCCACTTCTCGCCCAAGCAGCACTTTGGCTTTGAGGCGGCTGCCTGGTATTGGCACTTTGTCGACGTGGTCTGGCTGTTCCTGTTCGCCGCCATCTATGTCTGGGGCGCTGGCGCTCCGGGCGCGGAAGCTGTGGCGGGCGCAGTAGCGCACTGATTTTCGTGGATTTGATCGCGAAGGGGCCGGTCATGCGCAAAGGCTTGATCGGCCCTTTGCTTTTCACAATCGTTGCGGTCGCTGTGATGCTTGGCCTTGGCAGCTGGCAACTCGCGCGGTTGCAATGGAAGCTCAACTTGATCGAGCGGTTGGAAGCGCGTGCGCGAACCGCGCCAGTTGGCCTTGACGGCATCGCGCCAATTCGAGCGCGCGAAGGCGATGTTGAATATATGCGCGTGCGCCTGACCGGCACATACCAGCACGATCGCGAAGTCCACCTGTACGCCACGGGCCCCGCGACATGGGGCTGGCAGGTGCTGACGCCGCTCGTCACATCCACTGGACAAGAGGTGCTGGTCAATCGCGGCTTCGTTCCTGATCGGATCAAAGAGCCGGCAGCGCGCCGTGACGGTCTGCCTGCCGGCCCGGTGACGTTTGTTGCTCTGCTGCGCGCGCCGGCCTCCAGCCGCCCGTACTTTTCCCCCGAGAATGAGCCAAAGCGTAACCGCTGGTACTGGGTCGACCCGGCACAATTGCTGCAGCCGCCGCGCCTGCCTTACGTGCTGGAAGCTGAAGCGATCCCTGGCGCGCCGCCACCCAATGGCGGTGTCACACGCCTGGAACCGTCCAACCCGCATCTGGCCTATGCGTTCACTTGGTACAGCTTCGCAATGATCCTGCTGGTGATCTTCGGGTTGTATGCTCGCCAGGCCCTGAAGTCACCGACGAATTGACGCAATTAGTCTGCCCAGGTGCGCAAGCTCGCGGGCACAAATGTCCATTCAGGCGTTTGCAGCGGCTGACCTGGAGCGAGCTGATACCAGGCGTCGCCGTCAGCCGCCGGGTTCTTCAGCACGTGCATGTCCTGCGCTGGCATGAAGCTTTGCATCAGCAGAAACCGCTTATCTTTGGTGTCCGGCCGCACGGCGACATCGACCACCAGCACGGCGTGGCCAGGGAAACCGCCCTTGATGAACACGTCACCAGGAGCAAGCGCGTCGACTGATCGGGATCTTAACTCGCGCGACAGCGAGTAGGTGCCCGCATAGGCGAACACGCGGGTGAGGTACTTGTCGAACGACGCGCGATCGGCGTTGGCGGCAGTCCGGTACGTCATCCGCTTGCCGCTTGTGTCGTTGAACCCGATGTCGCGCTTGCGGCTCAGTAACCACTCGGCGCGCAGCCGCATGATCGCGTCGGCGCATTGCTGCAGGTCGCGCTTACCGGTGTTGATATCAATAACCGCGACGTGGACGGCCTGATCCAGTTTCAGGCGGCCATCGAACAAATACACCGGACTACCCACTGGCTTGAGCGGCAAATTCCTAAGCCATGCCCCGAACGAGTCTGGCGCCAGCGGTTCGCGCGCAAATCCGCCGGGTGCAGGAAAGCGCTCAGTGACTGTATCAACATCATCACTACTGGCACGCGGCCAGCCATAGGCCAACCCTTCTGCTTGGGCAGCGACATTGAACCAGGCCGATCCCGACGCTAATACTGATGTGACCAGCAGCGCGGTAACAGCTCGACGTAAACCCATAATACGCCTCAACGGATCGTTGACAGAAACGGCTTATGGCTTGCCATTGCGGCACACCTATGGTTGTTTCCGCATCGCCAACTTTGTGGCCGGGAGAGATCGTCGTGGGCAACCATGGCGGCGCCGAAGGAGCAACCGCCCCGGAAACTCTCAGGCAAACGGACCGCCCACAGCAAGGCACTCTGGAAAGTGGCTTGCCCATGTTCGGGCTGGCCCACCCACGGGGATAGATCGTGAGCACGCCTCAGCGGCGCGCTGCGGTGAAATCTCTCAGGTTCACGGACAGAGGGGGCATTCGCGTCACGAGGCTGTTCCCACTTTGGGATAGCCGGGCGCGGGTGAGCCCGCTCGTGAACCGGAGACCCAAGTGGCTGAACCAGATACCGGGCTCGCAGCCCCGCTGCATCGAACAGCACTGCATGAGCTGAACGCCGAACTCGGTGCCCGCTTCGTGCCGTTTGCTGGCTATGAAATGCCCGTGCACTATCCGCTTGGCGTGCTCAAGGAGCATGTGTGGACGCGCGAGCAGGCGGGCCTGTTCGATGTTTCGCATATGGGCCAGTGTTTCGTGATTGGCCCCAACCATGCCGCCACCGCCGCCGCGCTGGAGGCGCTCATGCCAGCCGACATTTCTGGCCTGGCGCCGGGCCACATCCGCTATTCGCAACTGACCACCGCCGATGGCGGCATCATCGACGACCTGATGGTGACACGATCGCTCGCCGCCCTGGACGACGGCGCGCTTGGTATCGTCGTCAACGCTTCGCGCAAGGGCGTCGACTACCCGCACATCGCTGCGCACTTGCCCGTTGGCGTCCGCTTGCAGCGCGCTGATGACCGAGCGCTGCTCGCCTTGCAGGGTCCTGCGGCTGCTGCGGTGCTTGGCGCCTTGGCCCCAAAGGCCATTGAACTCGGTTTCATGATGGCCATCCGTAGCGCCATCGACGGCATCGAGTGTGGCATCGCGCGCTCAGGCTACACCGGCGAGGACGGCTTCGAGATTTCCGTCAGCGCCGAACGCGCCAGCGACCTCGCCCGTGCCTTGCTTGCCAACCCGGCCGTCAAGCCGATCGGCCTGGGCGCGCGCGACTCGCTGCGACTGGAGGCCGGGCTCTGCCTGTACGGCCACGACATCGACGAGACCACCAGCCCGGTGGAAGCCGGCCTGGTCTGGTCAATCGGCAAGCGCCGACGCGCCGAAGGCGGCTTTCCGGGCGCCGAACGCATTCAGCGAGAATTGGCAATGGGACCAGCCCGCAAGCGGGTCGGCATCGTTCCTGAAGGCCGCGCACCCGCCCGCGAAGGCGCCGAAATCCAGGACGTGAACGGTCGCCGGATTGGCGTCGTCACCTCCGGCGGCTTTGGCCCGTCGCTGAACGGCCCACTCGCCATGGGCTATGTCGAGACGGCGAGTGCGACGGTCGGCACGGCCGTTCAGCTGATCGTACGCGACAGACCGATGCCTGCCCGTATCACGCCGATGCCCTTCGTCGCCAACCGCTATTTCCGCACCATTAAAGCTTGAGGGAGCGCCACCATGGCCACTGAGTTGTACACCGAAGACCACGAATACATCCGCATCGATGGCGACGTGGCGACCGTCGGCATCACCCAGTTCGCGCAAGAGCAGCTGGGAGATGTCGTGTTCGTTGACCTGCCCGCTGTCGGCAAAGCCGTGAAGAAGGGCGACACCGCCGCTGTGGTCGAGTCCGTCAAGGCGGCGAGCGACGTTTACGCGCCACTGACCGGCGAAGTGGTGGAAGCCAATGCCGCGCTGACCGGCGAACCGGCGCTCGTCAACCTGGACCCGATGGGTCGCGCCTGGTTCATGAAAATCAAGCTCGCCGACAAGACCGAACTGACCGGCCTGATGGACAAGGCCGCCTACGACGCTTTCGTCGCCAGCAAGGGGTGAGCGGCACAGCTGCCCCGCTGCCTTTCCTCCTTCTGGAGGGAGTGGTACCCGGGCGGCACTCCGCTCGAATCTTCCCGGCACAATGCCACCTATGACATCCTAGGATTGATCCGCATGCCGATGCCAGCCGCCACCCGCCCCACACTCGCCGACCTGGAACCCGCCGGCGATTTCATCCCACGCCATATCGGGCCATCGGACGCCGAGATTGCCGCCATGCTGAAAGCCCTTGGTGCGGCCTCGCTGGACACCTTCATTGCCAGCGTCGTGCCGGCTGCTATTCGCAGCGCCAAGCCGCTCGACTTGCCGCCAGCGCTGTCGGAACGCGACGCTCTCGCCGTCATGCGGGGCATGGCCGAGCAGAACGATGTGTTCACGTCCATGATCGGCATGGGCTATGCCGGCACGGTCACACCCAAGGTGATCCTGCGCAATATCGTCGAGAACCCGGGTTGGTACACCGCCTACACGCCGTATCAGGCCGAAGTCAGCCAGGGCCGCTTGGAAGCGCTGCTCAACTTCCAGCAGGTGGTGGTGGATTTCACCGGACTGCCCGTTGCCTCCGCATCGCTCCTTGATGAGGCGACCGCAGCTGCCGAAGCCATGGCGATGGCCAAGCGCGTCGGTAAATCGGCCTCCAATCGCTTCTTCGTTGATCGCGACACGCACCCGCAGACCATTGGCGTGCTCGAGACACGCGCCTCTGGCCTTGGTTTCGAGATCGTGATTGGCGATCCGGCGACCGACCTGAAGCCGGCGGAGGTGTTTGCCGCGCTGCTGTCCTATCCCGGTTCCAGCGGCGCCGTGCAAGACCCGCGCGCCACCATTGAGGCGTTGCATAAGAATGGTGCGCTGGCGATTCTGGCGACTGATCTCCTGGCGCTAACCCTGCTCACCTCGCCGGGCGAACTCGGCGCCGACGTTGCCATCGGCTGCGCTCAGCGCTTTGGCGTGCCGATGGGCTATGGCGGCCCGCACGCGGCTTTCTTTGCCACCCGCGATGCCCACAAGCGCGCCATACCCGGCCGCATCATCGGCGTTTCCATTGACGCACGCGGCCAACCCGCCTTGCGCATGGCAATGCAAACGCGCGAACAGCATATCCGCCGCGAGAAGGCGACCAGCAACATCTGCACCGCGCAAGTGCTGCTCGCAATTGTCGCTTCGATGTATGCCGTCTACCACGGTCCCGACGGCATCGCCCGGATTGCCAACCGCACGCACCGGCTGACGGAAGTGCTGGCCAAGGGGCTTAGCAAATACGGCCGCAGCGTTGCCAGCGCGCACTACTTCGATACGCTTACTGTCGCTGTCAAAGGCGAGGCCAAGGCACTATTTGCCAAAGCTCAAAGCGCGCGTATCAATGTCCGGTTGGTGGACGCCGATCACCTCGGCATCAGCCTCGACGAGACCACGCGCCATGCCGATGTCGAGCGCGTGCTGGAAGTGTTCCGGCCAGCATCGGCCACAGTGGTGACATTCGCCAGTCTTGAGGCCGAACCAGCCAGCGCACTGCCTCTGCCCTTGCAGCGGCGCACGCCATTCCTGACGCATCCAGTGTTCTCGACGTACCATTCCGAAACCGAGATGCTGCGCTATCTGCGGCACCTGCAGAGCAAAGATATCGCGCTCGACCGGGCGATGATCCCGCTCGGCTCGTGCACCATGAAGCTCAACGCCACGACAGAAATGATCCCGGTGACGTGGCGCGGCTTCTCGCTACTGCATCCCTTTGCGCCGGTGGCACAAGCCAAGGGCTACCGCCGCTTGTTCACGGATCTGGAGCTCTGGCTGTCCGAGATCACCGGCTTCGACGCCTGCTCGTTGCAGCCCAATGCTGGCAGCCAAGGCGAATATGCGGGCCTGATGGCGATCCGCGCCTACCACATCGCCCAGGGCAACCCCGAGCGCGACATCTGCCTGATCCCAACCTCGGCGCACGGCACCAACCCTGCCTCCGCCGTGATGGCCGGCATGCGCGTGGTGGTGACCGGGTGCGACGAAAACGGCAATGTGGATATCGCCGACCTCAAGACCAAAGCCGATCTGCACCGGAACCGGCTCGGCGCGTTGATGATCACCTACCCGTCGACGCATGGCGTCTTCGAGGCGGGCGTCAAGGAGATCTGCGCGTTGATCCACGAGCGTGGCGGTCAGGTGTACATGGACGGCGCCAACATGAACGCCCAGGTTGGGTTGATGCGGCCGGGCGAACTCGGCGCTGACGTCTGTCACCTTAACCTGCACAAGACCTTCTGCATTCCACACGGTGGCGGTGGACCCGGCATGGGGCCGATTTGCGTACGCCGGCATCTTGCACCGCACTTGCCGGCGCATCCGGTGGTCAGCGGCGTCAATCCGGCAGCGGATGGCTCAGCGCCGACCGGCCAGGTCTCGGCGGCGCCATGGGGTTCAGCCTCCATCCTGCCGATCTCGTGGGCTTACATTGCGATGATGGGCGGCCCCGGCTTAACCCGCGCCACTGAGATCGCCATCCTCAGCGCAAACTACATCGCGCAGCGTCTGGAGCCGCATTTCCCGGTGCTCTACACCGGCGTCAATGGCCGCGTCGCGCATGAGTGCATCATTGACTTGCGCTGGCTCAAAGAGCGCACCGGACTGGGCGTTGAAGACGTCGCCAAGCGGCTGGTGGACTACGGTTTCCACGCGCCGACCATGTCGTTCCCGGTCGCCGACACGCTGATGATCGAGCCGACCGAGAGTGAGAGTAAACGCGAACTCGACCGGTTCTGTGATGCCATGATCGCTATCCGCCACGAGATCGCCGAGGTGGAAGACGGCCGCGCTGACCGCACCGTCAACGTGCTGAAGAACGCTCCACACCCGGCCGACCTGCTGTTTGGCGACTGGACCCTGCCCTACAGCCGCGACAAGGCGTTCCACCCGCTGCCGATCACCAAAGGCTGGCGTGACGACAAGTATTGGCCGCCCGTCGCCCGCGTCGACAACGTCTATGGCGACCGCAACGTCGTGTGCACATGCCCGCCGATGGAAGCCTATGCGGAGGCGGCAGAGTAAGGCGGAATAGGCCAGTAGGGCCGTATTCCGCCGTTGCACGGTACATCGGCAGTGACGCTGCACGCGCGAACATTTGCAGGCGCTTATCGTGAACGGCGGGTTACGGCCCAGTGAGTCGAATACCAGAGCGAATACTGCTAAGCATTATGGGCCCTGGCAGATGGCCGCCAACACCGTCAGAAGGCATAGCGGGATTCCCTTCGCCCAAGGGCGAAAGGCAGAGGCGGCGACGCGAAGACGATTCAATTCTCCTGCTCGCCCTTTTGGCATCAGCTCTGGGCCGCCGCCGGGATGTCGGCGCACGTGCAGTTCCGCAAGTACGCATGGCAAATCTTTAGCACTATCAAAAGTATAAAACGCGAATTCATGTGATTATTACTGGATATATTCTAAAACGACATAGTATACATTAACTGTTGCACTCGATTTACAGAGACGTTTGCTGTTGATCCAACTATAGTTCTCGGCATGGGTACCGCCGCCGGGAGTCTTCTCGAGAGCTGGTCGGGACGACGGGGCCCTGGCGATCACTCGGCCGATTCCATCAGCTGAGTTCGGGTTTGTGAGGCGCTGCCGGGCACTATCGGCAAATCCGGAGTGATGTCCGGGCTGGCGCTTGACATGTCGAGAGATCGCGGTTGGACGGCCAGGGCCTCATCACCCATCACCATCATCGCGCTGGCCGTCCGGCCTTCCTTTTCGGGTTGCGTTCGTCGCCGTCCCTCAAGATGTAGCTACAGCCATTGGTTCTCAAGGAAACGAGTTCGCACTATGCAAGGGGGGTAACGCGCCAGACGAGGTTGCCGGCTTCAACTCATGAAGCTGGGCAACCAACCTTCGTGCGTCGCCCGCAATTCGGCCAATGCCAACACGGCGTCGCCGAGCCGCAACGCTTGCCCAGCAACGGTGCCAAGCACAACCGCCGGCAGCCCGAGCGCCTTGGCGTCACGAATCACGGCCGCTGCATGCAGCGGCGGCAGCGCCAGGACGTAGCGGCCCTGATCCTCGCCGAACCACCACGCGTGCGCGGGTATGCTGGCGGGTGCTGCTTCAAGGCTGACGCCGAAATCGCCGGCCAGGGCCATCTCGGCGATCGCCACCAGCAGGCCGCCGTCGCTGATGTCGTGGACGGCACGGGCTTTGCCAGCGCGGATCAGGCCGCGTACCAGCCCTGCGGCTTTCAGCTCATCCGCCAGATCGACTGGCGGCGGCGCGCCCCAGACCTTACCGCAGGTCACCTGCTGATAGATCGATTGCCCAAGCCAGCCCTGCGTGCGGCCGATGACAACCAGGACATCGCCAACTGCCGTCAGCGCGATACCGCAGGTCCTCGCCACATCCGGCACCAGACCAACAGCGCCGATTGCGGGTGTCGGAGGAATACCGACGCCCTTGGTTTCGTTGTACAGCGAGACATTGCCTGACACGACCGGCACGCCGAGCGCGCGGCATGCCAGGGACATGCCTTCGATGGCGCCAACGAACTGACCCATGATCTCAGGTCGCTCTGGGTTGCCGAAATTCAAGTTATCAGTAATAGCGATTGGTTCAGCGCCAACCGCTGTCAAGTTGCGGCAGGCTTCCGCTACGGCTTGAATCGTCCCCATGGCTGGATCAGCAGCACAGTAACGGGGCGTCACGTCACACGTCATGGCAACGCCCTTGGTCGTGCCGTGGATCCGCACAACTCCCGCATCGCCGCCCGGCCGCACAACCGTGTCACCCATCACCGTGTGATCGTATTGTTCCCAGATCCAGCGCCGCGAACAGAGGTGGTGCGATCCCATCAGGGTTTGCAAGGCCGCAAGCGGTTCCGCCGCTGCCGGCACCTCGCTTGCGTGCACCACTGAGTGCTGAGGCGTCGCCACAAACGGCCGCTCATAGACCGGAGCGGAATCAGCCAGCTTAGCGACTGGCATGTCAGCTTCCACGACGCCCTTGTGGCGGATCACCATACGGCCCGTGTCCGTCGTCTCGCCGATCACCGCGAAATCCAGGCCCCATTTGCTGATCACCGCCTTGGCCCGCGCTTCCGAGCCCGGCTTCAGAATCATCAGCATGCGCTCCTGGCTTTCCGACAGCATCATTTCGTAAGCGGTCATGCCGGTTTCACGCTGCGGCACCTGGTCGAGATCGAGCGCCATGCCGACGCCGCCCTTGTCAGCCATCTCAACGGATGACGAGGTCAGTCCCGCCGCGCCCATGTCCTGGATCGAGAGAATGGCATCGAGTGCCATCAACTCAAGACAGGCCTCGATCAGCAGCTTCTCGGTGAACGGGTCGCCAACCTGCACGGTCGGGCGCTTTTCCTCAGAGGCGTCATCGAACTCCGCCGACGCCATGGTGGCGCCGTGGATGCCATCGCGACCGGTCTTGGAACCGACATAGACAACCGGGTGGCCAACGCCGCGCGCCGCCGAGGTGAAGATGCCATGGGACTTGGCCAAGCCCACGCACATGGCGTTGACCAGGATGTTGCCGTTGTAGCCAGCATCGAAATTGGTCTCGCCACCAACCGTCGGTACGCCAACGCAATTGCCATAGCCGCCAATGCCCGACACGACACCCGACACGAGATGCCGCGTTTTGGCGTGCGCTGGATCGCCAAAGCGCAGCGCGTTCAAGTTAGCGATCGGCCGCGCGCCCATGGTGAACACATCGCGCATGATGCCGCCGACGCCGGTCGCCGCGCCCTGATAGGGCTCGATGAAGGACGGATGGTTGTGGCTCTCCATTTTGAACACGATCACGTCGCCATCATCGAAATCGACGACGCCGGCATTCTCGCCCGGGCCATGAATCACGCGCAGGCCTGTCGTCGGTAGCTTTTTCAAGTGGATGCGTGACGACTTGTAGGAGCAGTGCTCAGACCACATGACCGAGAAGATGCCGAGCTCCAGGAGGCTGGGATCGCGGCCAAGGATCTCCGGTATGCGGAGGTACTCATCGGGCTTCAACCCATGCGCCGCGATCAGCTCGGGCGTGATGGCGGTGACGCTAGATTTGGCGGTGGATGGCTGTGTGCTCATGCGGCCAGCCTATAGCGCGCACGATCAGCGGACGCCACGCCCTCAATGAGGTCAGTTCCCTTCGGGCTCGACGCGGACTGACCGCTGTCAAACCCCGTTTCATGCCCAACCTGGGTGACTACCTAGTCAGGCGCCACCATCAGCATGCCGCCGCCCCAAATTGGACTTCTGCTTTACACAGTTGAAATGATTATGATTTTTCCATTCCAGCCGTTGCTCTTCCGGGCATTGCAGCAATCGTCATGAAATTCATCCTCGGAACCTTCCCGGCTTCGCACGGGCGCGGGACGGCTCAGGTTGGTGCCCACCTCTGGTTGCAGAAGTTGGGAGCCTTGTCATGCAGTTCGAGTTGCGCGGGCGGCGCGCCGGTGTCGATGGCGCGGATGCCGTCATGATTCCCGCCGATCCGTTGTTCCTGCACGAGCACGTGGAACAGTACTATCGCGGCCGCGTCGAGCAGGAATGGACCTACCGCCACCCGATGAAGGGGCGCCGGCCATGGCCTGGCTCGGTGCAGATGCGCAGTAACGACTATCTCGCCATCGCTGGCGATCCGCGCATCGTCGCTGCTGAGATCGAGGCCCTGCAGGAATCCGGACACGGCGAGGCGGTGTCACGCGTCTGGCTGCACGAGGAAGCCGACCTCACGCGGCAGTTCGAACTCCGGCTCGCCAAACTAATGCAGGCTGAGGATGTCGTACTCGCCTCATCGGGCTACACCGCCAATCTCGGGCTGATCCAAGCGATCGCTAACAAGAACACGACAATCTACATTGATCGCAAGGCGCACATGTCTCTGTGGGAAGGCGTCAAGAGTTCCGGAGCGACGCCGAAATTGTTCCGGCACAACGATCCGAGCCATCTCAAGCAGTTGATCCGCCAATTTGGTGCGGGGCTCGTGATAGTTGACGCGGTCTATTCCACCGACGGCGCCGTTTCGCCACTGATTGATATGGTCGAAGCGGCCGAGCAGGGCGGCTGCGCTATCGTCGTTGACGAAACGCACTCGTTCGGCGCGCAAGGTCCCAAGGGGGCGGGCCTGGTGGTGGCGCTAGGGTTGGCCGACCGCGTGCATTTCCGCACCATCGGCATGTCCAAGGCAGTTGCAGCGCGCGGTGGCGCCGTCATCTGCTCACGCCGCAACGCTGAATTCTTTCGCTATGAGGCCTTCCCCGCAATCTTCAGCACTTCGGTGCTGCAGCACGAAGTTGCCGGCTACGACGCGGTGCTCGACATCTTCGAAAGCGACGGTTGGCGGCGCGACAAGTTGCACAGCAACCACGCTTATCTGAAAGCCGCGCTCGACGCGCTCGGCTACAATGTGGATGCCAGCCGCACGCAGATCATTGGCTTGGAAGCCGGCGAGTTTGCGCACACCATCGCCTTGCGCGATGCCTTGGAAGAGCGCGGCGTATTTGGTTCATTCTTCCTGGCGCCAGCCGTGCCAGCCAGCCGCTGCCTGATCCGCTTCACGTTGAATGCGGCCTTGACGCGCGCTGATCTCGATCATGTCATCCGCGTTTGTGCCGACATCCGCGACGACGTGGAACTCGCCAATTGGCGCTCTACGCGACGCAAAGGCCGGGGTGCCGCGGTGGATCGCGAGCCTGATCGGGACACGTATCGCCCACCAGCCGGCGGAGACAGCATCGGCGGCATCGCTTAAGCGTTGGTGCAACGGCGCGGCACGCACGGCTTGTTTGGCAGTGCTTTCCGGGCGGGAAGTCCAGCCAGATCGCGCCGATCCGCGTTCATGGCGCCGCCCGGAACCGCCGGCGGTTCGTGCTCAACGTCAACGGCAGCGAGCACCGCTGTTGCGTCGGCATCCGCATCCTGCTGATTCCCGAGATCCTTACAACCTAGCGCCAAGACCACATCGAGCCGGTCGCGGGCCGCGTTCGAATCAGTCTCCGCCCACTTCTGCTTCGTACGATCGATCAGTCGACCCCTACTTCAGCGCGCAATATCGCAGACTCGATTTGCCGGTTCGATGCGGTCAACAAATGCGTCGCCAATCCCAATCGCGCGAACACGAATATAAACCACTTTGTTGGATCGAAATCAAACGCCCGGATGCCGTGGCGATAATCCCGCGGAAACGCGTGATGATAGTTATGATATTGCTCGCCCAAGGCAAACGGGAACCACCATACATCCCGCGCAGAGACCTCTTTGGTGAACTTTTGACTGCCCCAGATATGGCAAACCGAGTTTACGGCGAACACCATGTTGCTCATCAGAGCGACGCGCAATGCCGACACCAAAACGCCGCCCCACCACGGCGCGCCCATGAACACCGCCAAGCTGATTGGAACCAACAAGTTGAATGTGATACTGAGCAACCAGTAATGCCGTTCCTGCCACAAGATCACAGGATGCTCCGCCAGTCTTGGCGGCAAAACAATAGGTGGAGCAGGAGAAAAAATGATCCACTCATAGTGCGCCCACTTAAAGCCGTTTTTGATGTTGTAAGGATCTTCATCATGGTCGGTGTGAGCATGATGCCTGATATGTGTCGAAATCCACTGGCGGGCTGGGTTTTGCAGGACCAGCGTCGCGCATGCGGCTAGGACATATTCGAGCGACCGGTTGAAGCGAACTGCATTATGGGTCCATGACCGGTGATACAGCGCCGTTATACCGAGACAGCCAAGTGGGTACGCGATCAACTGCAGGATAATCTCTGGCCCGCTCACCCCGTAAACCATCATGTATGGCAAGCTCATCAGCGCCAACACATGGACCCCGGCCAGGATAAACAATGCCGTGTAGTTTATCGTCATAAGGAGCTCCAGTGATCTCGGTGCCAGTTGCAGCGCCGCACAGCATCGTCGATGTAGGCATAACTAGCGAGGCACAGACTGATTGGTCCGGATCACCATTCAAATATTCCAATCCGACTCAGAAGGATCACCAGGCACGACACTCAAACATCTGCCACTCAACCCAAATGAAGCCCGGCGTTCACTCAAGCGCAAAATACGAAACTCGACCCCTGCGAAGGGTCACTTACTGTGTGTTGTGATGCAATTGCACTAGTCCCCGCCGTTGATCTCAAGTCTCGTGAAGATATCTCTGCCCGCCGGTACGCGCATTGACGTACTCAACTCCAGTACATTGGAACGCACCAGGCACCAATATTGGACTGCTTCACCGGCGCTCGCCCCAACCCCAGTGAACCGTTGCAACCATAGTGTGTGCAAATGGCGACGACCACGGTGCATTCCGTCGCGGACCTTTCCCGGATCTCGCCGGGCCGTAATTGCGGTTGGCTGGAGGCGCGCACGGTTCCCAACGCAACGGCAACGTAGGCCAAGCAGCCGCAGCGCCGCTGCGGCCGGTGTTGCGGAGTGCGGGTATGGACGCGGCCGCCGGCTTCGGCGTGAGTGACCGCGCCCATGCAATCAAGCCGCTATCGCTTTGCCAATGAGCGCGATCAGGCGGTCCGTCCCTAGCCGTGCCATAGCCGGGCTGGTGACGACACAGGTGATCGGGGCGCTGGCCTTGTTGCCGATACGGCGCATCCGCTCTGTGTACGCATGCGCCAATCAGAGGGGCTGCGGCCGTGCCAGCGGTTGCCCGGAAAACCTGATTTGGGTAGGCTTGGCAGCAATCCGCAAGAGCGGATGCGTTGGTGCGAAGCTAGCGCGGGCTGCCCGGGACCACCCCGTCGACGGCAGCACCGCAATGCGTTTGTTGTTGCTGCCTAGTTCCTGGGAATAGACAATACCCTATGCACTTTCAATCCCATACCTTCGCCGTCGCGCCGATGATGGAGTGGACTGACACGCACTGCCGGGTGTTGCACCGGTTGCTCAGCCGGCACGCCGTTCTGTATACGGAGATGGTCACGGCGGATGCGGTCATTCATGGCGTGCGCGAGCGGCTGATTGGGTTCGACGCTAGCGAGCATCCGGTCGTGCTGCAATTGGGTGGGTCTGTTGCGGCTAAGTTGGCGCAGGCCGCCGCGATTGGCGTGGCGCGCGGCTATGATGCAATCAATTTGAACTGTGGTTGTCCGTCGGACCGTGTTCAATCCGGCCGGTTCGGGGCCTCTCTGATGGCTGAGCCCGAGTTGGTGGCGGCGTGCGTGCGCGCCATGCGGGACGCCGTGCCGGTGCCGGTCACCGTCAAGTGCCGGATTGGCATTGACGATCAGGACAGCGAAACCGATTTCCAGCGGTTCATTGATGTCGTGGCCGCCGCTGGTTGCCAGACTTTCATTGTGCACGCGCGCAAAGCCTGGCTGCAAGGCCTGTCACCCAAGCAAAACCGGGAAGTGCCGCCGCTCGACTATGCTCGCGTCATCCGTCTGAAAGCGGCGCGGCCAGACCTGACCGTTGTTGTCAACGGCGGCATCCATGATCTCGACGCGGCGGTGGCTCTGCTGGCGGCGGGGTTGGATGGCGTGATGCTCGGCCGCGCCGCCTACCAAACGCCCTGGCTGTTGGCCGAGGTCGACCGCCGCTTGTACGCAGCAAGCACGCTGGTGCCTAGTCGCGCTGTTGTGCTCAAGGCCTACATGGCCTATGCCGAGCGCGCGTTGGCGGCGGGCTGGCGGCTTGGCACGCTGATCAAACCCGTGCTTGGACTGTATCACGGCGAGCACAATGGACGGCTGTTCCGGCGCATTCTGTCGGAGCAAGGCAACCGCGCCGGCGCCGGTGTCGACGTGCTGGAAACCGCGCTTGCCGCTGTCAAGGAGACCGGGGTCAGGCACTTAGCGACTCTCATCCCAGGCCGCACCATCGATGAAACATCAATCGCCTTACTGGCTCAGGCCGCCACGCCGCCCGGCCGGTAGTCCGTTCTCATGTCTCCAGACCTGCTTCAGGTCAGAATATCTGCCGGCTGCTGCCAATGCCTGACCCCGAAGCGGCGCTTAAGGACAGTCAGCACAACCAGTGCATCACTGCGAGTGCGGTTGTG
>JANNSA010000011.1:0-1958 GCA_031402115.1 Hyphomicrobiaceae bacterium
TGTTTCTTCCATTCGGTTAGTGAGATTTCGGAACGCACCGGTCATCCCCTTGCATGACACCGCGAGGACCGGTCCAAGGCCGGGCTTATTGACTACCACGTCAACGTTCTTTGTCTTTAGGCCGCCCAGTACCGTTGCTTCGCCGCCCTCGGCCCGCGCGGGATCATAAGTGAGATGCCATTTCCCCTTACGCTTATTGAAAATGAAGGGCGGTCGAGGCGTGATTTCTTCAGGACGAAAACCACCCTCGATTACCAAGCGGCAAGCGACATACCAATGCAACGGCTTGATATGCTGCTGGCCTTGGGTTGCACCCTCATAAGACGCAAAATGCGCGAGCGCGTCGCGCTGGTTCGTCCACTGGCAGGTTTTGGGGAAGGTGGGGTCCTCAGGCAGCTGTGTCGCTGCATCTTCCGCATCGGGCAGTTCGGGGTTCGGCAAATCAGGCTCAGACATAGTGACGCCAACGCTGCATCGTTGTCACCGCCTCAGCCAGCGCTATTGCATCGATCTCAGAGGACAGTCCGTCGGCCGGCACGAGGATGCGTGTCGCCTCGCGCGGTTCAAGCTTGAGCATGCCGCCGCCGAGCGGGTGACCTTCGACTTCACGGCTGAGAGCGACAAAATCACTCGACCAGTGCTTGGCCACACGCTGCATTGCCTTCGAGTCGCGAACGCGGACGCCGTGCACTGAGTTGGTGCAAGTTGCGCCTCCCGCGTTGCGCACCAGATTTGCGGACAGGCCCGACATATAGCTCAGGAAGTAATCGGGCTCGTGGACGTCGGGCACTGAGAACCAGGGATCGCGCACACGGCATTTATAAGCTTCCCGTGCTTCGCGACCTGCTTCGCTGTCGAGGTAACGCCGAACTTTGGTAGGCAGCTCGGCAAGCGGTACCTTAGGTAGCCTAAGTAGCATGAACGGCTCGTCTGCCGCATGCCACTGCTTAAGCGTGCTCTTGGTCAATTGCTTCGCAGGCAGCGCGCGGCCGTTTCGAACCGTTGGATGGAAAAGCTCGGTGGGTATCCCGAGCTTCTTGGCGAGCGACGGCTTCAAGTGGAAGAAGTCGTTAGCTCCCGAGACATAGCCGATACCAATCTGGGCAGCCGCGCCAAAGCGTAACGACTTTGGGTGCGCCGCCGCTCGTTCGTAAAGCGCGCGAACTGGGGCTGTGAGCAAGAACGGCCGTAGCCGACGGCTCCAGGTGTCGCGCCATTCTGTGACGAGCACATCTTTGCCGGCGGAGGGCGGCCGCTTGTCTTTGCTCGGTAAGAAGCGATCGACCGCGGTGAACCGGATCCGATCCGTTCGGCCGCCATGCCCATCCGCGTAGAGCAACCAGCAATCTTCAGAAAGGTCGGGGAAAAGCTTGTCGCGTACTGCCACCACCTGCACTTTCGCGAAGTTCGCGACCAGATATTCAAGCAGTGGCGCAGCATAAGGCGCATGGCCAATCTCGGCTGGTACCACAAACGCCATCCGGCCCCCGGGCTTGAGGAGGCTCGCGGTCGCGACCAAGAAGGGAGCCCAAGAGGATGCGAGCCCGTTGAATTCGGCGCCGAGCTCACGGCACAAACTAAGAGCGCGGGCACGGACCGGTCCCTTGAACGTCTGGTAGCGGATGAATGGGGGGTTGCCCGCAGCGCATTCGAAGCGCTCAGACGTCTCTCCGGCCCAAGTAAAAAAATCGCCCTCATGGACCAACGCCCATGGAGCCCGTTCCATGGCGGTAGCAGCCGAGCGCGCGTCCTGCTCGATGCCAACGCTGTTACTGTGAGCGGCAAGAAAACGCCCATCCCCACAGGAGGGGTCGAGCATCCGGTCGGTGCGGTCGCTTACCGCCCACCGCACCAGCGTGGCCACGACCGGATCAGGTGTAAAATACGCACCGCTATGCTTCTGGCTGAGAGGCGCCATCAATGCACATCCATCACGCCGTACGCGCACTTGACCGTCA
>JANNSA010000012.1:0-1706 GCA_031402115.1 Hyphomicrobiaceae bacterium
CAGCGACGACGGGACCGCGCGGATCTGGGACGCAAAGACCGGCAAGGAGCTGACCCGCCTAGAGGCAATACCGCTCAGTTAAGGAAGCCTGCCGTCGCTGCACGCCGACACGCCAGTCCTTCGCGCGGTTCATTTGCGCCCTCGGGTCGTCGGACGCTTGCGTTTGAATTTGCTCATCTTGATCTTGACGACACGCGGGGCCCTACGCTCTGACCGACGGGGAGGTAATAACAGGAGCTTGAGTTGACGACGCAGGCTGAGCAGCCGCTCGGGGATGCGCCCAGGTGCCAGCGGCCGCGTCGTCGAGATCAGCCAGCAATAGCGAATGCACGCCACCGCGTTGACAAAGCTGATCCGGGTGGGCTCGACGTCGGCCTCGGCAGCGGCGCGCTCCATTTCGAGTCGGACGAGGTTGTAGGCGATGAGGATCCCCCAGATCTCCTGTCGCACCCCGACGGGCGTGCGGCTCCGGATCGCCTCCTGGCGATCGAGCAGGTGCGTCTTGATCTCATCGTTGCCCAGCTCCAGTTCCCAGCGCTCGTGATACAGCGCGATGATGCCGTTGGTGGGAAAGCGTTCGGCGTCTCCCATCGATGTCAGCAGGGTGCGCTCGGCAAAGCCCTTCTTGCGGTAGGTGATGGCACGGGCCAGGATGACCGAGGGCAAGTCGGGATACTTCTTGCGGGTCTGGTCCGAGAGCTCCACTTCGACGAGCCAATCGTTCTTGCCGAGCTTCTTGATGCGCTTGAGGCGCGTCGTCGATTTGGCCGGCACGAGCCAATGCTTGTCGACGCCGCTGCGTGACAGCGCACACAGGTCGTCGAAGATCAGAAAGTTCTTGTCGCCGATCATCAGGGAGTGGTCTGGCATCTCTCGCCAGAATCCGTCCGCGTAGGTGGTCTCTCCCATCGAGTACGGACCGAAGTACGTGTTCGCCAGCAGATGCGAGCGTAGGGCCATCAACGTCACGAGCCGCACCTGCGGGTAGGCACTGCCCCCACGTGTCCCATTGCCCCGCTGGCCTCCAAACTCATCCCAGTTATCGAGTGAATCCGGGACCCGAAAGATCGTACCGTCGAGGCCGTACAGCGCCAGGCCGTGCCAGCGGTGGCGCGCTGCACTCTGGTGCGCCCACCGCTCCGCCGTCGTGGCGAACAGGTACGCCATCGGCTCCTCACCCAGCCGCTGCCTCGCCTGAACGATGGCGCTCCTGGCTGTCGCCTCGTCCTTCTTCGACGGGAGCGCCAAGTCCAAGGTCTCGACGACGCGCTCGATGGATTCGTTGCGATGGAGCGCCATGCCCAGCACGATCCAGATGACCTGGTCGGCAGGCAGTCGGCGGCGGCGAATCGTCGCGGTCCCGGTCGCCACCAGCGCCTCTTCGATCCAGAGGGGATCAATGTGCTGCCGGAAGCGGCCGAACTCAGCCGGCACCAGCACATCCGGCAGGATCTCGAGATCATTGGCGAGGGACATGACGACCTCCTGGGAGATCGCTGCATCATGATCCTCACCAATGGCCCAGCCAGAAAATCGTGGCGTCGCGGAAAACCGCAGTCGCGGCGATCACTTGGCGCTTATCTGATCGGTATTGCCGCTAGCGCCCCCGCAGGGAGCGACTGATAGCGCTTCCCAGTTGACTCCGCCGCTAGCGCCCCCGCAGGGAGCGACTGCGGCGTACATAAGTACGCCGCAGGGAGCGACCG
>JANNSA010000013.1:0-12314 GCA_031402115.1 Hyphomicrobiaceae bacterium
GCCAGCCAGCGTTGGATAGAACTGCCCGCGCGAGACAAACGCCGCGCCAACCGCGATGCCCTTGCCAGGATGCAGGTCAGGAAAACCCGCCGCCAGGATCATGCCCGGCAAGCGCGCGGTTGTGCGCAACTGTTCGAGGGCCGCGCCCTCGATCCAGGATTTGTCCGATGTGAACAGCGCGACGGGTGTCGCACCAGAGATCGCTTCAGAATGAGGTGTCGTGCCGTGGGAAATGCCCATGTGAACCCAAATGCAGGAGAGTGTGCGTGCCCGCGATGCTGCCACCACGGACGGCGAAAACGCGCGTCAGGGCGATGGCAATCATGGGCAGGCCTCCTTCGGTTCGGTTGTGACGGGGGGTGGGCTAGGGGGCGATTGCGGCGAAGACTTGTCGGGCGCGATGATTGCCTGCAATCCGCTAGAACTGTTGCTGTTGCAGCCAAGCGCAAGCGGACTGATTGCCATCAAGCTGACAGGATGTATTGGCGCGCAACAGCGACACATAAAAGTTGCAGGTATTCTGATCGCCGCCGAAACAGTTGCGGCCCAATTCATAGAGCCGGCAAGCCTGCGCGAAGCCGCGGATCTGACAGGAATTCTGGTGATACGGCACGCAGTTCTCCAGCCGTCCCGTGGTCAGGCAGGCGCTTTCCAAATTCACGCCGGCATCCGGCCTGGCGCACTGCAGCGCATAGCCGTTCTGATCCCGCCCGCACGGCGCTTCCGGATCATTGGCCGACGCTGGCCCTGGCAGCAGGTTAGCAAAGATAACTACCAGCAAGGCCAGCAGGCTGGCAGGGATCAGGGCCCGCATTCCAGTCATGTTTTCCTCATTGTCGCACCGTGGCGTTGACGGGACGCTCAGAGGATCACAGCTCACCATTCAAGGCAACACCCTCAAGGGTAAGTGCTGAATGGGCGGCAGCCGAATCCAAGCAGCCGATTCTGGCTCGAAGACCCTCAAGACACCGGACAGCCCGCCACTGCCCGGCCAGCTGCGGCCTAGCAAAGACGATCTGGACACATTATATTGATTGGACATATTGTATAATTCAGCTAGTCAGCCGATGGTTCGAGACGCATCCGTCACCATGGCTCCACCTGACGCGAGGGCAAAATGAGTACGATGACCACGATCAACGGCACGCCCGTCACGCTGGACGTTGAGCCCGGCACACCCTTGCTTTGGGCGTTGCGCGAAGAGTTGAACCTCACCGGAACCAAGTTCGGCTGCGGCATCGGCGTGTGTGGAGCCTGTTCGATCCATGTCGACGGCGAGGTGATGCGATCCTGCCTGGTGACGGTGTCCGAGGTTGCCAACAAGCAAGTTACGACGATTGAAGGCATCGGACCCGCCCCCGGCAAGCTCCACGCCTTGCAAGAGGTTTGGATCGACCAGGAAGTACCGCAGTGCGGCTACTGCCAGTCCGGCCAGATCATGGCGGCCTTGGCCTTGCTCAAAACGACGCCAAAACCGACCAATGCTGAGATTGATGCGGCGATGACCAATATCTGCCGCTGCGGCACCTACCCGCGCATACGGGATGCGATCCACGCCCATTCGGCTAGGGTTTGAGGAGAGCAGACATGGCTATGAAACGCCGGACTTTCCTGATTGGTGCTGCCGCCGTTGTCGCTGGTGGTGTGGGCGCCGGAATCTTCACCTTGCGCTGGCTGGATAACGGGATGAAAGCCCGAGCCGCTGCCTTGACAGCCGGTGATAGCGAAGCGTCGTTTGCCGGCTGGCTGAAGATCGCCGCCAATGATGCGATCACGGTTTATAGCCCGCACATCGACTTTGGCCAGGGCGCGCAAACGGCTTTGGCGCAAATGCTGGCCGATGAACTGGATGCGGATTGGAAGTTTGTCCGTGTCGAGCAAGCGCCGGCCGACGAGGCGTTTGCCAATACCGGGCAGGTGCGGGCGTTCCTTGGTGCGGACGCCGTACCAAGTTTTCTGGCTGGCACGGCTGATACCACCTTTTCGTTGCTGGCGCGGATGAACCTGGTGCAAGGCACTGGTGGGTCGTCCTCGGTCCGCGATACTGGTCAGTGGGGCATGCGCGTGATCGGTGCGGCGGTGCGCCAGTCCTTGCTCGAGGCCGCTGCACAGAAGCTCAATGTGCCAGTCGCCGAGCTGAGCGCCGCTGAGAGTGTGATCTCCCACGCCAAGTCAAACCGGTCGTTGCGGTACGGCGAGCTGGCAACCGAGGCTGCACAACGCTCGCTATCGGTGCGGCCGACGCTGAAGCAGCCGGAGGCCTTTACGCTGATTGGCAAAGCGGTCCGGCGCTTGGATGTTCCGCCCAAGGTTGATGGCACGGCAATGTACGGGATCGACTTTGCCGTTCCGAACCTGCGGGTCGCGACCATCATGGCGGCGCCGGTGCGCGGCGGCACGTTGGTCTCCGTCGATCGGGAGCCGGCGCTGGCCGTCAAGGGCGTCGAGAAGGTCATTCGGCTCGCCGATGCCGTGGTGGTGGTGGCCACGGGCTATTGGCCTGCAATCAACGGCTTGCGCGCGCTGGCGCCGGAGTTCAGCGATGGCGGCCATGCCGGCCTCTCCAGTGCCCGCATCGATACCGAGCAAGCCAAGCTGGTGGCGGCCGGCAAGCCGACCAGCGAGACCGGTTCGGGCGGCTTCGCGGCCGCCGCTGCCGTCGCCGGTGTCAAAGTCGTCAAAGCTGACTACCGGGTGCCGTTCCTGCACCACGCGGCCATGGAGCCGCTGGCCATGACAGCGCACCATGTCGCTGGCAAGCTGGAGGTTTGGGGCGGTGTCCAAGACCCGCTATTGGCGCGCAGTATTGCAGCGGCGGCTGCCGGACTTGGCGTCGAGGCGGTCACGTTCCATCCGATGCTCATGGGCGGCAGCTTTGGCCGGCGCTTTCCCAACAACTGCCAGATCATTGGGCAAGTTGCGCAACTGGCCATGCAGCTGCCGTATCCGGTCAAACTGATTTGGTCGCGCGAGGAAGACGTGGCGCAAGGGGCCTACCGCCCGCAGTGCTCGGCGCAGTTGCAGGCAGCTTTGTCGGGCGACGGGCGCGTCACGGCATGGTCGACGGACTATGCCCAGTTCGATAACTCCGATCCGGAAGCCGCGCCGCCTTACAGCTTTGCTGCTACCCGCATCCGGCACTTTCAATCGGGCTCCAATCAGCAGAACGGTTTTTGGCGCTCCGTGCATCACAGCCAGCATGGCTTCTTCACCGAGTGCTTCATCGACGAGCTGGCCCACGCTGCCGGCGCCGACCCTTACGAGTTCCGCCGTGCGCATTTGCCCGAAGGCTCACGGCATCGCCGCGTCCTTGAGGAAGTCGCCAAGCGTAGCGCCTGGACCAGTCCACCAGCGCCGGGCATTGGGCGCGGCATCGCCCTGGTGGAATCGTTCGGTTCGATCGCCGCCGAAGTCGTTGAGGCCTCAGTCGCCGCCGACGGCACGCCTGTCGTGCATCGGGTGTTTGCCGTTGTTGACTGCGGCCGGGTTGTCAGCCCGCGCAACGCCGAAGCCCAGGTCCAAGGCGCCATCATCATGGGATTGTCGGCCGCCCTTGGCGAGCAGATCACCCTGGAAAAAGGCGCTGTCGTGCAGACCAGCTTCGCCGATTATCCGATCCTGCAAATGGCTGCCGCGCCAAATATGGACGTCCACTTCATCGACAGTGGCGCCGCCTTTGGCGGACTGGGCGAACCCGGCCTCCCACCCGTAGCGCCAGCGCTGGCCAACGCTCTGTTTGCCCTCACCGGCAAACGCTTCCGGCAACTGCCATTTCTGCAGGTCCGTCAGATCTGACCAATCTAACGTGGTCAAGATCAGCCCAGCGACGCCTTGGCGTTGGGGCGGCGGATGGCATGGTTAGCCCCGGCTTAACTATCCCCTCGGCCAAAGAGCCTGGGGATTTCGTCGTGTTTGAGTATGCTGGCACGACCGGCGGCTGTGCTTGGAGGCATAGCCTTGAAGTCAGACTTGGACCAGCATGCGTCTTGCCGTGTAGCAGCGGATTTCACCGTGCGGTTTTCCAGGCTAGCCAGGCTGCGACGGCGAGCAGGGCTAGCGCCAGGCTCTGTTGCGTCAGGCTGCGGTATGGGCCGGCAACCAGATAGGGGCGCAGCTGGGCGGCCAGCAGCACGATCACGGCGTGTACGGCGGTGGCGATCACGACATAGACCAGGCCAAGCACGGCCATGCTGCTAGCGCCGGAAGACCCCGGCACGACGAAACCGGGCACGACCGAGACAAAGAACAGCACTGACTTCGGATTGAACAGGTTGGAGAGGAAGCCACGGCCGAATAGGGGCACGATTTCGGTCGTGGTCGCTTCCGTCAACTCGTCCTGATGGTTGGCCGAGCGCCAGCCATCCCAGGCGAGAAAAACGAGATAAGCGACGCCGAGCCAGCGCAGGGCCTCATACAGCAGTGGCGCCGCCTGGATCAGCGCGCCAACGCCGAATGCCGCAGCAACGGCATGCACCGAAAGGCCCGCCGCCACGCCGGCCGTCGCGATCAGCCCGGCAGTACGCCCGCGCGCCAGCGACAGCGCCGCCAGATAGGCCATGTTCGGCCCCGGCGTCAGCTCCAGCACCAACGTTGCCAAGACGAACTGCAGCAGGTCCATGGTCGCCGGCCTTCCGGTTTGCGACGGCGCTGTGCCGGATGCCAACGCAATCGCTGTATACTACAGGGACCGCGAAGGCGCTGCGCCATGGAAGTTGCCCCTGACGCTGACGCTGGCGAAAGGCGCCGGCAGCCTGGCAGCTGACCATGAGGATCCCTTCAACTACCGGCCCGCGAGTGGTGCCCTGCCCGTGCTGGCCGCCGATCCGGCCGTCAAATTGCCGGCTCGCTGCGTGACGTAATCACGCGCTGGCCCATCGCATCACCAGCCCCGGTTGCCCTTGGCGCCGTCCTCGGCTACCTGTCCGCCCATGCTACACATCAACGACCTGACTTACCGGATCGAGGGCCGGGTGATTTTCGACGCGGCCAGCGCCGGCATACCGGCGGGGCATAAGGTTGGCTTGGTCGGGCGCAATGGCTCGGGCAAGACGACGTTGCTCAAGCTGATCGCTGGCGAGCTGCATGCCGATGATGGCGGCACCTCGCTGCCGAGGAACGCGCGTATCGGCATTGTCGCGCAGGAAGCGCCGGGTGGGCCCGACAGCCTGCTTGACTGGGTGCTGGCCGCCGATGTCGAGCGCACAGCGCTGTTGCTGGAAGCCGAGACAGCAACCGATCCGGGCCGCATCGGCGACATCCACACCCGCCTGGCCGACATGAACGCGCATGCCGCGCCGGCCCGCGCCGCCACCATCCTGGCTGGCCTTGGCTTTGACGAGGCGGCGCAAAACCGGCCCTGCTCGGAGTTCTCGGGTGGCTGGCGGATGCGCGTGGCGCTTGGCGCCATCCTGTTCCTTGAGCCAGACCTGTTGCTGCTCGACGAGCCAACCAACTATCTCGACATGGAAGGCGCGCTGTGGCTGGAAACCTATCTGAAGAACTACCCGCACACCGTGCTGATCGTCAGCCATGACCGCGATCTGCTGAACCGCTGCGTCGGCTTCATCCTGCACCTGGAAAAGGGCAAGCTGACGCTCTACACGGGCGGCTATGACGACTTCGAGGCGACCCGGCGCGAGCGCCAGCGGCTTGACCAGAAAATGATGAAGAAGCAGGACGATCAGCGTAAGCACATGCAAGCGTATATTGACCGCTTCCGCTACAAGGCCTCGAAGGCGCGGCAGGCGCAGAGCCGCATCAAGGCGCTGGAGAAGATGGAACCGATCGCCGAGCACGTCGCCGAGCGCGTCGCACCATTCCAATTCCCAAGCCCGGCGCGGCTGTTGGCCAATCCGATGATCCGCTTTGACGAAGCCAAGGCCGGTTATGGCGATGGCCCGATCATTCTGTCAGGCCTCAACCTGCGCATCGACCAGGATGACCGGATCGGGCTGCTTGGCCAGAACGGCAACGGCAAGTCAACGCTCGCCAAGCTGATTGCCGGCCGGCTGGCACCGGTGGAAGGCCGCCGGCTGGCATCCGAGAAACTCGGCGTTGGTTTCTTCGCTCAGCACCAGATGGAGGACCTGCCGGACCGGCAGACGCCGCTCGATCACATCATCCGGCTGATGCCGGAAGCCAGCGAATCGCAACGCCGCGCCCGGCTTGGCGCCATCGGCTTTGGTATCGAGAAAGCCAGCACTGAGGCGCACAAGCTGTCAGGCGGCGAAAAGGCCCGGCTGCTGTTTGCGATCGCCGCGTTTCACGCGCCACATCTGCTAATCCTTGACGAGCCAACCAACCATCTTGACGTCGACTCGCGCCAGATGTTGGTGCACGCCATCAACGACTATCAAGGTGCCGTAATCCTGATCAGCCACGACCGGCATCTGATCGAGGCGACGGCCGATCGATTGTGGGTAGTGCGTGACGGCACGGTTACCAATTACGACGGTGATCTGGACCAGTACCGCAGCGAATGCCTGGGCGAGCGCGGCCTCGACAAGCGCCGCGACAAGGCCGAGCGCAAGGCAGCAGCGGCGGCGGACTTTGCGCAGGCCCGCGCCGACAAGCGCCGCGATGCGGCCGGGCGCCGGGCCTCGGCTGCGCCCTTGAAGAAGGACATGGAACGCCACGAGAAGCGCGTCTCCGAGTTGCAGCGCCAGATCGCAGCGCTGCAGCAGCAATTGGGCGACCCTGGCTTGTACGAGCGCAATCCGGCCAAGGCTGCCGACTTAGGCAAGGAAAGCGGCCGCTTGACCCGCGCCTTGGCCGATGCCGAGACAGCATGGTTGGCAGCAACCGAGGCCTATGAAACGGCCGCCAAGGTCGACGCCTGACGAAAAGCCGGGGTCAGGCATTTACGCGTTGCTGGCCGTCAGCTGGGGGACGGTCCGTCAGACGCGTCAGTGCCTGACCCCGGTTCCCTGGACGCCGCTCTGACCCCAGCAACTACGCACGAGCCGGCGCGGCACCCAAGTGCCGCCGCACAGCTTCAAACACCGCCGTGAACATGGCGGGGGTCAGGACGCGGGTGTTCGTGTTGTAGCGCGAGCAATGGTAGCTATCGAACAGCTGCAGTCCGCCGATCGCGTGCTGGGCGCCATGGCCGAACGGGTGCGCAGCGCGGCGCGCCCCGAGCGCCGGCACGACGCTCTCGTGGGCGATGCGGCCAAGCACGACGATCGCCGCCAAGCGCGGCATCGCTTCGATCGTCGCTGTCAGGAATGACCGGCAGGTGTTGATTTCGGCGGGGACCGGCTTGTTGGCGGGGGGCACGCAGCGCACCGCGTTGGTAATGCGGCAGTCGATCAGCACCAGGCTGTCAGCCGGGTCGGCAGCGTACGTGCCACGCGCAAAACCGTGCGCCAGCAAAGTCGCATAAAGCAGGTCGCCCGCGTAGTCGCCCGTGAACGGCCGGCCAGTCCGGTTGGCGCCTTTCAGCCCGGGCGCCAGGCCGACCACCAGCAGCCGCGCTTGGTCCGAGCCAAACGACGGCACAGGTGCGTTGAAGAAGCCGGCATGACTGGCCCGGTTGTCCGCCCGGAAGGCCGCCAATCGCGGACACAGCGCGCAATCGTGCGCAGGCCCGGTGCCCGCTGCCGCATCTGCCATACCTGTTCCCCCCAACCGGTGCCGTCGCCGTTGTCAGCTATTCAACTCATGGAAGCAATCGGGCGAACACGAGCCTGACGTTGGGCTGCCCAGTGATCGTTGGCAGAGCGATCACTGGCCGGGCCGCCGGTTCATTCCCGCTCGACCTTGCGGCGTGGCGAACGGATGGCGGCGGTCTCGCTCAATTGCCGGCGGACGGCGTCAAAGGCATCGCGGATGGCGATGTAGATGTCCTCATGGGCGTGATTGGCCTCCGGTTCGTGACTGACGACGACATCGGGCCGGCCCGGCAAAGTCAGCGCCACGCGCACATGGTAGATCTTGCCCTTGGCGTGGTTGCGGTGCGGCGCCTCGATGCGGACCCGCGCCGCAGTGATGCGCTTGGTGTAACGCGTCAGCCATTGCAAGCGCTCGCGCACCCGCTCTTCCACCGCATCCGACGGCTCCATGTTGCGGAAGCTAACATCGGCTTCCACCGCAAGAACCTCAGCCGTATTGGTCGCGGCGAGATTGGATGGCTTAGCGGTGGCTGTAACGGGAGCGGAATGAGTGGTCGTCGCATTCGGCATGACGGTCTCCTTGGCTGAAAGCGCCTGGAAGCGCCACGGCTGCCTGGGACCACCAATCGGAGACGGGCCCGGCCCGTGACAACAGGAAGGTAAGCCTGACTCGCCCAGTTTTCAAACCCTGATGCAAACGCCTGGCTGGTCTGCCACCCGTCCAGAATGGCGCACCGGTTAACTGTCTTTTCACCCCCCTCGCCTAACCTGCAACTGACGAGTAAGTGCGGCGTCCATGGCTCATGGCACAGCACCTGGATCGGGCCGGGCGAGGACTGACGTATGGCGGACGCCACCATCATTGAGTTGCCGGGGCACATTGCGCTCGCCCTGTCGATGGCCAGCGCTTCCACGGGCACGGACTATGGCTACCTGCTGAAGACCGCCCAGCGCGAGAGCAGTTTCCAAGTTGATGCGCGCGCCGCCACATCCAGCGCCACCGGCCTGTTCCAGTTCATCGAAGAGACCTGGATCCGCACCATCAAGGATGAGGGTGAGCGGTATGGCCTGAAGGAATACGCCGACAAGATCAGCCGCGCCGAGAACGGCCGTTACACGATTGAGAGCCCAGCCGACCGCGCCGCCATCCTGGCGTTGCGCAAGGACCCGCGCATCTCGGCGCTGATGGCCGGCGTCTATGCCCAGCGCAACGCCGAGATGATCCGTGCCGAGATTGGCCGCAAGCCGACATCGGGCGAGTTGTACATCGCGCACTTCCTCGGGCCGATGGATGCCGCCCGGCTGATCAAGCTGCGCGACACGCAGCCAGCCTTGAGCGCACCCGACCTGTTCCCGAAGGCGGCCGAAAGCAACCGTGGCATCTTCTACGCGCTTGGCCATCCGTTAAGCGTCGGCGCCGTCTATGACCGGCTGATCAGCAAGCGCGGCGCCGCCAGCCCGGCGGCGATCGTGTCCGGCGGCGGTGTGACACCGGAGTTCGGCTCCTGGACGCCGCAAGTCGAACGCGAAGTCACGGTGACCGCCCGCGGCCAGACCAAGCCGATGCTCGGCGGCGCCGCCAGCTTCTCGCTGTTCGACGCGATGTTCGGCGCAGCCAAGCCCGACGTGCCAGTGACCGGCTGGGACGCTACTGTCGAGCTGGGTGATGCCAGCGTGGTGCTGGCGTCGGCGCCGGTCGCGGTGGTGTTGAAGGCAGCGAAACCTTTGCCGAAGCCCTTGCGCATCTCGGTCAAGGCGCCACCATCGTTGATCCGTGGTGGACTTGATACGGACCCGCTGGCCGAGGGCGCCGCCATGCTGGCCGCTGCGGAAACCGCTGCTGCCAGCAGCCCGCGGCTGAAGATCATCCGCGTGCCCGCAGCCGACTGACCGGCGCCCAAAGTTGTCCCCAATTGTGGACTGGCAACGCATCACCCTTGCATCAATAGTGATTCGCGAAGCAGGGTCGGAATGTGCCCAGGAGTAATGTGAAACACTCCGGAATCATCGGTAACCTTGCCGCTTCAGGCGGTATTCGTAGCGTGGCGTTGTTCGTGTCGAGTGGGGGGTCGTTCGCCCTTCTTGTGCTCGTTGCATGGAGGCGTCTTTGGCTGTCACCAACTTCGTTGCGGGAATGCGCAACAGTGGAGCCGCATTGGCCAGCCGGTTGTTGCCGGAAGCCGTATCGCCGCTCGGCGCCGTGCACCTGCTTGCCGACTTGCTGGAAGCCCTCGAGCAAGCTTGCGCCGACTTGCTGGCGGCAAGTCACCAGCCGGACCTGACCCAGCCTGGCAATCATGCGGACGTGATCCTGGTTCGCTCCGCCGATGTGCGCGACTTCATCGACACGTTAGAAGCCCATGAGCTGGCCATCATCGCCAAGCTTGACCGGGCGCGGCTATGGGCGGGGTTGGTTGGACGCAGCGACGAGCGCCTGCGCCGCTTCGCCAACCTGTTCCACGCCGGCACCAGTGGCCTGGCTGATCTGATGCCACGCCTGGCCGATCCAGCTGAGACGCTGTTCCATGGCGGCGGCCAGCAATTGCCGTTCCTGATGTCGCGCGGCCTGATCAGCGACGCCCGCGCCACCGCCGACGGTAGCCTGCCGATTCTGATCGACGAACACTACCTGCTGTGCGGCATCGCCCCGCTGGGTGACCTGGCCAACCTGTGCACCAGCACCCTCAACGCCCTCGACGCGCACTACGACCTGTACGAGGTCGAGGCTGCGGAAGCTGGGCTGATCGAGGACGCGCTGAGCTATGACGCGGGCGTGGCTGCCGAAGGGCTGCCGCCTGATTCAACCGAGCCAGCCGTCGCATCTGAGCTTGGCGGCGTGTCCGCTGCGCCTGGATCAGCCGGCGCGCAATCCGACCCTCCGACCGCCGCTGACCTGATCCGCCAGTTCGGCCTGCGCCTGCCCGAGCCGCCAGCCGCCGCCGATCAGCCCGCGAGCCCGGTTGATGATCTCGCGGACGACGCTGTGCTCGACCTGCCGGCGTCGTCAGACGCTGAACTCCCGGAAGTTCAGCAACCGCTTCCATCCGGCATCTTGATGGCAGCGGCACCGATCGCCCAGGACGCCGTGGCTGCCGACGCCGTCGACAATGCTGCGACCGTAGCAGCCACCGCCGATGCTCCGGCGGCCGCTGATATCACCCGCCCTGTTGCGCCGATCGATCCAGCGTCCGCCGCCATTGCCGGCGAAGCTGATGCCGGGCCTCAGGACGCTACGATCCAGGCAGCCGCAGCGACACACCTTGATGCACTCCAGCCAGAACTGGATGCGGACGCAGACATTCTCGATTTGGCGGCGCCACTCGAATTGGTGGCGCGCGAAGCCGACCTGGCGCCGGCACCTGAATTGACCACCACACGGTCCGGTACCAGCGACCTGCCGCCGGCGCCGGAAGCGTCAAGCTTAGCCATGCTGGGTGACGGAGCGCCGATCATTGTTGAGCCTGTGGCCAACCCCGCCCTGGCTGCCGCGACCGATCTGACCGAATTGTCAACCAGTGCCGCCAGCGCTGACGCCCATGCGGCCAGCGTCAATGATCAGCACGCTGCCGGTGACGCACGGGGCTCGCCGGAAACCGGGGCCGACGATGTGGCGGATGCCAAATTGGACGACGTGAGCCAACCAGTCGCGGAGGCATCGGATCTGCTGCCGGCCGCCATTGCGGATGCTGGTACAGAATCGGATAGTTCCGGGGCTGACACTGCGACACCTGTATTGCTGATCGACACGGATTATCCGGTGGCCGCTGCCACCGATACAGAACCGTCGACTGCCACCAACTCGGCGGGCCAAGACGCGGTTGGCACCGATCCGGGTGCAGCTGGAGCAGACCCCGCGCTGACTGTCGCTCCGCCCGTTGCCACCCCCATTGCCACCATGGCGCCGGAAGTGGCATCGCCCAGCGCGCCGGAAAGCTTGGACGCAACCCAGCCGCTCGCCGCCGAACGCACGCTGAGCGCCCGTCTCGCCGCCGTCGTCAACAAGGGCAAGAACCCCGCAGCGCGCAAAGCCCGCAGCCGGTAGTTGACGCTGGCCGTATTTGAGCCGCCGCCGTACGCATCCCGGCGCAGACCCGGACCGCTGCAACCCGCGGCGCCTGTTCGCCATGCGCGGCTGTGCGGCTGCAGCCTAAACCCTTGGCCGCGATCGTCGATATCGAGCGCGCCATGCGCCTGGACCCAACTTACACGGAGCAAGCTCTTCAGTTCCTTGGCTCGGCCCATTTGATAGCCGGTCAGTTTGCGGCGGCCGTTTCAGCGTTTCGCAAACGCATTCGCCTGGCTCCGAAAACCGATATCTCACGGGCGCTGCTCGCTTCCGCACTCGGCCACCTCGGCGAGGCCAACGCAGCCCGGCTGGTGTGGGACGAATTGAAGGTCGTGAATCCGCGCTACTCTTTCAAAGAGCATTGGGGACGATTGCCGTTTCAGGACCCGGCCGACGCCGGGAAGATCAGAGCGGGGCTGGCGAAAGCCGGGCTGCCTGACTGAACGGCGCAGGCCTCACACCGTCGCAAATTGCCGGCGTCTTGTCGGTGCGTCCCGCAGAACGCCGTGTTGTAGGGACGTCCCCGCAGGACGCCGGGCGCGTGCCACAAGCGCGACAGCTGCAGCTGTTGCAACACGGGCGTGCTGCGGCGCGGCCTTACATCGTGACGGCCGCGAGACGAGTGCATTGCCCCC
>JANNSA010000014.1:0-2389 GCA_031402115.1 Hyphomicrobiaceae bacterium
TAGCCGCACTGGCCGCAGTCTTGCTGCGCCATAGCCGCCATCATTTTGCGGCGCAAAGGCCGGCCTGCGGCCAGCGTCATGCGCTCGTCAATCGCCATGGCCGGATCATGCCAGGGTGCAGCACCATCGTCGCCGTCGGCAAACGCTGCGCGCGCAGCCGAGCCGCCGCCAGCTGTTGCAAGATCTGCGGCGGTGGCGGGTTTTGCTCCTGCATCGAGTGACATGAGCCCGGCGAAGAATCCGTTGAGCCACGCGCGCTGATCTGGCGAGAATGGCGCTGAATCTGGAATGAGGGCGGTGGTGGAAACCGGAGACTGGTCTGTCATTTCGGGTCGGTCTCCATCATCGCCGTAAGGCCGCTGACACCTAGGCGCGCCGTGAAGGCTTGGAACTCTTCCGCTGCGCTGCTTCGATGGCGGAGATACGTGCTGAGAATTCTCAAAACTGCGGCCGGGCACTCTTCGGTTTTGATGTCGCGCAGCAGTTCCTCGCCGATCCGGGCATTGGCCCCAGTGCCCCCACCCACGACGACGTGAAACCCATCGACGGTGTCGCCGTCATCGCCGACCGGAACGCGCGCTCCGATGAGGCCGATGTCGCCGATGTAGTGCTGAGCGCATGAATGATGGCAGCCGGTGAGGTGGATATTGACAGGGCTGTCGAGGTCTATGCTGGCTTCGACGTGGCGGGCGATGAGTTCGGCGGTGTCTTTGGTGTTGGAGGCGGCGAACTTGCAGCCCGTGCTTCCGGTGCACGCGACAAGTCCGGCACGGATGGCGGTAGGTTTGGTTGACAGGCCGAGCGCTTCGATAGCCTGAGTGACCGCTTCAACATTTGTATCCGTCACGCCTGAAATCAGCACGTTCTGCCAAACGGTCAGCCGGATATCGCCGTCACCCAGCGTTCGCGAGATCGTGGATAGCCCGCGCATCTGTTGGCAGGTCAGGCGGCCGACAGGCACAACCACACCAATCCAATTCAGCCCCGTTTGCTTTTGAGCGTGAATGCCCAAATGCGCCAGCCGGTTGGCTTGAGGGCGCGGCTTGACGAACGCTGCATCGACACGCGTCAACTGGCGGCCAAGTTTGCCTTCGACGGCGGTGAGGAACTTTTCAAAACCCCAGGCATCGAGCACATACTTCAAGCGCGATTTGTTGCGGTTGGTCCGGTCGCCATTTTCGATGAAGACGCGGACGATGGCATCGGCGACGGCGGTGGCATCATGCAGCGCCAGTACAACCCCGGTGTCGCGCGCCAGATCTTTGTGGCCGGTAATGCCTCCCAGCACGAGCCGGAAATAGACCCCGGGCTCAACGCTGGCACCTTCCAGTGTTTCGACGGCTTGAAAGCCGATGTCGTTGGTTTCTTCCAGCGCCGCTACTTTGCCGCCACCGTCGAACGCGACGTTGAATTTGCGCGGCAACCCATAGAGCGAGCGGTCATTCAAAATATGATGATGCCATTCGCGTGCGAACGGCCGTGTGTCGAGTAGTTCTTGATCATCAATGCCAGCCGTTGCGCTACCGGTCACGTTGCGAATGTTATCGGCCCCTGCGCCGCGCGCGGTGAGACCCGCATCCTGCACCGCCTCAACAACGTTGACGGCGTTCTCAGCAGCAATGTCGCGAACTTGCAAGTTGGCGCGTGTGGTGACGTGCGTGAAGCCTCCACCGAAACGCTCGGCAAGGTTGGCGACAGCCTCGAACTGCCAGTGGCTGAGAATGCCATTGGCGATGCGCAAGCGGCACATGTAGCTGTTCTGGGCGGGCGCCACATAAAACAGCCCATGATAGCGCCAGCGGAAGTTATCGGGTGGTTTGGGGAACACGCCGCTGGCTGCCTGGGCCCGCAAGCGCGGATAGGCATCGAAGGGATGCTCCTCGCGTTTCCAGTTTTCCTGATCAGCGAGCTTGTTGCCGCTTGCCGTAGTGCGGTCCTGGGCTTTGAAGTGGATGGCATCAGGCCCGGTTGCCACGCCGGCCGAGCCCGGGGCTCCATCGGTGCCAAGCGGCTTCGGGCCCTGTGCGGCGCGGCTCACCTGAATACCGGACACGAGGCCTTCGAGATAGCGCTTTTGCTCTGTCGAAAATTCAGCGGTCATTGTTTGCCCTCACGCAGCAGCAGCATGCGCGGGCATGCAACGGGATGGAGCAGGAGTGGATACTGGCGGCGCGCAGAAGGCGCGGCCGAAAATAAGTCCGGCGCGCATTGCAGCGATCGGGGCACCAGTGCGGATCAGATCGAGATACCAAAGTGCATCGTGCGTGTCGCCAACCAGCACAGCACCCGCAAGCGTATCTCCGGACACAACAAGTTTGCGATAGACCCCGGCTTGCGGATCGCGCAGCACGATCGATTGCGTGCCGGGCGCGCCCATGAAGTCGCCGGC
>JANNSA010000015.1:0-4170 GCA_031402115.1 Hyphomicrobiaceae bacterium
GGAACAGGATGCGAACTTCCAGCCGCGCCAGCCACATCCCGAGACAAACGTGCGGGCCGCCCTGGCCGAATGCGAGATGCCGGTTCGGCGAGCGGCGGAAGTCCACCTTGAACGGTTGGTCGAATGCCGCTTCGTCGCGATTGCCAGAGGCGAACCAGAACAGCACCTTGTCGCCGGCCCTGACGGCCTTGCCGTGCAGTTCGAAATCGCGCGTCGCAGTGCGGCGGAAGTAAAGCGCCGGCGTCGCCCAGCGCACCACTTCGTCGGGCAGCGTTTCCCACAGGCTCGCGTCACCCTTATGCAAATCGTCCAGCAAGCCGGGTTGGTTGGCCAGTGCCTGGATGCCGGCGGCGATGGAATAGCGTGTCGTATCATTGCCGGCCGCCACCAGCAGG
This sequence comes from Hyphomicrobiaceae bacterium, assembly GCA_031402115.1. Lineage (GTDB taxonomy): Bacteria > Pseudomonadota > Alphaproteobacteria > Rhizobiales > Hyphomicrobiaceae > JANNSA01. Next base: position 396 of record JANNSA010000015.1, read on the forward strand.
CAAAAGAAATTGCCGAACTCGGTCTCGGAGATCACCTCGCCCCGGGCGTCAGGTTTCAGCAGCAATTGCAGGATGCCGCTGTCATCACCGGAAGCGCGCTTACCGGCGATCAGCCGCTTGGCATAGTCGTACAGTTCCAACCCGGCTGGCGAGCGGAACGGCATCATGCGGTAGGCGTCGGGATCGAGCTTGTCGAGCACATGGGTGGTGAAGTCTGGATCGGTGTTGGCGATCAGCATGTCGCCCTTTTCCACCAGCCAGGGCAGATCGGCGTCCGGTGTACCGATGATCTGGCCGAGCATGCGCATCGGCAATTCGCGGGCGATTGCCTTGGTGGCATCAAATTCCGCCGACGCCAACGCCGCATCGAGGATTTCATCGCACAGGCGCTTGATCTGGACCTCGAATAGCGCAATCACCGGCTTCGAAAAAGCCTTGGCGACCAGCAGTCGCGTCCGCGTGTGATCGGGCGGATCGGTTTCCTGGAATGTTCGCCGCGCCAGATATTCCTCGTACGACTGATCCTCCATGCGAATGCCGCGCGCCGAACTCAACAGCTCAAAATTGCGATTGAGTTCGGTGATGTCGTGATGCCGCGTTACCGACCAGAAGCCGAGACCGTCCGGCATCTCGCACCAGGCCATCGGCTCGTCACGGCGCAGGCGTGCGAAGGTGTTGTGCGGTGCGCCATTGACGAACGCATCATGGCTGGAGAGATCGGCGTGGCCGTCGTCAGTCGGCGTCCAGACTGTCATCGCCCGTAATCCCAGGCTGCAATTGCGCGTATCACTGGCAAATGATACACATGTTAATCAATTCGGCAAGCGAGACCCGTCATGACGCGCCGTATCGGCATCCTGCTCACCAGCAACGACACGTCCGACTTTGCCGCGCGTCACCCGCACGATGGCGAGAAGTTCGCGCGGCTCCTGCAGCCATTGCGGCCAGACTGGGAGTTCCGCACCGTCTCCGTCAAGGACGGCGCGTTCCCTGAGCGGGCCGAGGACTTCGACGGCTATGTCATCACGGGCAGCCCGGCCTCGGTGCATGATGGCTTGCCTTGGATCGATCGCCTGCTCGCCCTGATCCGGTCGCTGCATGCGCTGCAACTGCCAACCGTCGGCGTTTGCTTTGGCCATCAGGCAATCGCGCTGGCGCTTGGCGGCGCGGTGGAGGATTCCGCCGGCGGTTGGGGCCTGAACATCGCTGAGGCGCGCTACGCCACGTTCCCGTGGTGGATGCAGCCGGAGCACCGCACGATCCGGATGTACACCGCGCACAAAGAGCAGGTGACGCGGCTACCCGCTGGCGCCGAAGTGCTGAGTGGCGACGCCCACTGTCCGATTGGCTCCTATCGCATCGCCGATCACTTCTTCACAACCCAGCATCACCCTGAAATGACGCGTGATTTCATGACGGGGCTGGTTACGGAAATGCGTCCCTTCGTCCCCGCGACACTGGCCGATAAAGCCGCGCTGGAGTTCGCCACCGCGCCGGCCGAAGGCGCGAAATTCGCCGGGTGGATGGCGCACTTTCTCGATCCGCGGACGCCGTAGGGTGCGAAAGGCCTTCTTCAGGCCGTATCGCACCGCCATCAGCTGTAGCGCCAGCCGATGATCCAGCCGGTGCCATTAGCCCGGGGGCATCAGCCGGTGCCATCAGCCTCTGGTGCGATTCGGCGAAGACGCCTTTCGCACCCTGCCGCTGCGAAACCCCAGGTTACCATTGAAGGGCCCCATGACCACCCTCACAGCGAACCCCTGCCAGGCCTGTGGCGCGTGCTGCGGGTACTCGAGCGAATGGCCACGGTTCAGCGTCGAGAGCGAGGCGGAGCTGGCGCTGATTCCTGAGGCGCTGGTGGCCGACGACCTGGGGCGGATGCGCTGTGACAGCGAACGCTGCCAGGCCTTGACCGGCGTGATCGGCGAATTCACAGCCTGTTCGATCTATGCCGTGCGACCGGCGGTCTGCCGCGACTGTCTGCCCGGCGACGACGCTTGTCAGACCGCCCGCCAGCATTTTGGCTTACCTGCCATCGACTTGGCCATTGACTTGGCGAGCTTGGTTTAGGCACCGCGTCAGCGCTGATCCACAGACCGGATCCGATTGTCTTGACCCCCTCGGTTATGAGCGCTACGCCAGACCGAGCTTGTCACTTTTGTGCAACAATTGCAGTGTCTGGTCCTTAAGACTGTCACCAACGAACATTGAACCGTTGGACTTGCGCAACAGTTTGCGGCGGAAACGTCGCGAAACGGCGCAGTCTGGCAACAGGGGTGTGTTGAGCAAAACACGCATCACCAAAGCTAGCGCCACCCTCCGGCGACTGGCCAGCGACGCCGGATCAGGGTTGATCCAGGCTGGCGCGCGGGTGCGCTCGCTCAAGGCTGGCGCCAGCAGCGGGCTTGGCCGCAAGCTCAGCCGTGCCATGGCACGCGCGCTGGCCAACAGCGTTAAATACCGCCGCCGCGTTCGCCTGCCGCAAGGCATCAAGGGCTGGTTGCCAACGCGCGGGTCCGCGCCCACCGCCAGCGTTGGCACTGCCGACCAAACTACCGTCGCAACCGGCGCGCCATCAGCCCGCTTTGGCCTGGGCATCGTCATTCTGGCGCTGATCTCCAGCCTGGCGACCTACGTCATCCTGACCGGCCTGACGCCGATCCTGCCGACCAGTGAAGTGGTGGTCAGCGTCCTGCTCGCTGATCTGATCCTGCTCTGCCTGCTGTTCTATGTCGTCCTGCACGAATTGTGGCGACTCCGGCAAGCGCGCGTCCGTCAGGTCGCCGGCGCTCGGCTGCACGGCCAGATCGTCGGCCTGTTCAGCATCATCGCTGTGCTGCCGGCGATCATCCTGGCAGTGTTCTCGAGTGCCTCGCTCAACCGCGCCATGGACGGTCTGTTCTCCAAGGGCACCGAGACGATCATCATCAACTCGCTGAACGTCGCCAAGGCTTACCTGGAAGAGCACGGCCAGGTCATTCGCTCCGACTTGCTGGCGATGGCCAACGATGTCGATGGCTTCGCCCAGGATTTGGACAAGCAGCGCACCCGCTTCGAGATCGAGCTGTTCCAGCAGGCACAATTGCGCAATCTGCCGGTTGCGCGCGTGCTCGATGCCAGCGGCGCCGATCGCGTACCGCCGGCCAACCCGCTTGGCCTGCCGTTGCAGCCGATCACGCCGCGCCTGTTGCAGGTGGCCAACTCGGGCGAAGTCGCGATCGTGCAGCCGAGCGGCGGCGTTGATCAGGTCGGCGCCATCAAGAAACTGATCAGCATTCCCGACACATTCCTTTATGTGGCGCGCGAGGTGAATGGCGACGTCATCGGCCAGGTGCGGGCGACGGAACGGCACGAGGCCGAGTACCGAACGCTGCTGCAACGCCGGCAGGGCATCCAGATCGCCTTTGGCCTGATGCAACTGGAATTGGCGCTAACGCTGCTGTTGTCGTCCGTTTGGATGGGCTTGTGGTTCGCCAACCGGCTGGTGGCGCCGCTCAGGCGGCTGATCACGGCGGCACAACGGGTCTCCCTTGGCGATCTCGACGCGCAGCTCGAGGAGCGGCGCAATGACGGCGACCTCGCCACCCTGGCGCGCACCTTCAATCATATGACGACCGAGCTGAAGAAGCAGCGCAACGAACTGGTGTCGACCAACGGCCTGCTGACGGACCGCAAATTGTTCATTGAGGCGGTGCTGTCGGGCGTCTCGGCCGGGGTGATTGGTCTCGACAAGCTTGGCCGCGTCGATCTCGTCAACCGCTCGGCTCTGGCGCTG
>JANNSA010000016.1:0-8435 GCA_031402115.1 Hyphomicrobiaceae bacterium
TTCGGCAAACATCGTCTCGATCCAGGCGACGTCGGCGCCACCGGCCTTGAGGCCTGCAATCTGCTCGCGGAACTGTGCCACGGCGCTGTCATGTGTGAGCTTGCCGAGCGGCTCGAACAGCTCCCCAGTGGGTCCTACTGAGCCGGCCACCACCACCTCGCGGCCCGAAGCATCGGCGACGCCGCGCGCGATCTCAGCGGCGGCCTTGTTCAGCTCATGCACGCGGTCCTGCAGGTTGTGCAGCTTCAGGCGATCACGGTTGCAGCCGAAGGTGTTGGTCAGGATAATGTCGGCGCCGGCTTCCACGAAGCGCCGGTGCAGGTCCGCCACCTTCTCGGGGCTATCGACGTTCCACATCTCCGGCGGATCGCCCGCCGTCAGGCCCATGGCGAAGTAGTTGGTGCCGGTGGCGCCATCGGCGAGCAGGGTGCCCTTGGCGGCAAGCATGGCTGCGAGTGAGGGCATCGGTGCGGGTCCTTCCGGCCAGGAATTGAGGCGTTCGGCCAAGGTGTAGCGCGGGCCTGGCGGGAAAGGTAGTGGGCAGCCGACGCTACAACATTACCTCAATGCCCTTGCGCTTGATTACCGTCAGCAGCGCCAGCGCCGGGCCGGTCGGGCGTTTCACGCCGCGTTCGAGCTGTGAAACGTAACCGGTGGTGACGTTGAGCAGGTGCGCGAACACCGCCTGGCTCATATTGGCCGCCTCGCGCAGCGCCCGGATTTCCTCCGGCGCCAGCGGTGCGGGTTTCATCACCGCGAGTCTGCCGAGGACGCGAACGGTGATCTTGTCGGCATCTGCCTCAGTGAGCAAAGTTCCGCGAAAGTCTGAAGCAAGTTCGAGCAGTGTCGCTTCAATCCGAAGTGTTGGATCAGTCTTCTTTTTCATACGATATCTCCACGAGCCTCTTGCTTGCCAACTCGACTTCGAGACGATCGTCATCGGCGATCAATAATCGGCTGCCCGCGAGTTTGAAGTCTGCGGCTTGGTTGGCGGTGATGTTTGCCAGATCGCGCTTTGCGAAGCCTAGCAGAAACACGGCTCGCTCACCCTCAGAATAGGCAATTATCGTCCGCTAGCCGCTGCTTCTGCCCTTGCCGGAACGGGCGATGCGCTGCTTGATTAGGCCACCGCCGAGGCAGGCATCCACGAGGCCGCGCTCGGCCCGCGCGATGGCATCTGCAAGCAGTACGTCGTCGATACCTTCGGCTTTGCAATACCGCGCCACCGCCCGTGTCTTGAATACCCGCATCGATTGCCAAGCACCATGCGCTATAGTTCAATGAACTACAACTTGAAGTTTGTTGAACTATGGACCAGGGCGGTCAATCGCGAAGCTGGGTGCTTGCCGGGGTTTGGTGACCGGCGCTTGCGCCACTACCTCTGGCACGGCAGGGGTGAGGCGCCAACCGGTGTACTTTGCCCGGCCGTGACTTTCGTCGCAAAGCCCTTACCCCCAGTAATCCTCCACCGCATACCCGGTTTCCGGCAGCGTCGCGCCGCCGTCGACCACCAGCGTCTGGCCGGTCATATACTTGGCGGCGTCGGAGGCGAGGTAGAGCATGGCGGCGGCGACATCGTCGGCCTTGCCGATGTGGCCTTGCGGAATGTAACGGCTGATTGCGGCCTGTTTCTCCGGCGTGCTCAGGGTACCGCGGCCCGGCTTGGCGATGAAGCCGGGCTCGACGCCGTTGACGGTGATGCCGTCGCGCGCGAACTCGAAGGCGGCGCCGCGGATGAAGGCGTTGACGCCCGCCTTGGCCGCCGAATAGTGCGCGCCGCCCGCCATCGCCACGCGCGCCGAAATCGACGAGGTCACCAGGATGCGGCCGTGACCCTTGCCTTTGAGGTGAGGCAACGCGGCCTGCGCCAGCCAGAAGCAAGCCGACAGGTTGACGGCGAGCGCCTGCTCAAGCTGGTCCTCGGTCATCTCGGCAATGCTCGCCCACGGACAGCCGCCAGCATTGTGCACGACGATGTCGAGGCCAGGAAAATAGCCGGCTGCGCGTTCGACCAGTCCGGCCAAGTCTGCTCGCGTCGAGCCCGGGTACTCTATTGCCGTCGCGCGCTGGCCCTTGAGGACTAACTCAGCGGCCAGCGCTCGCGCTACATCCAGCGTCCGGTTGGCGATCACCACAGCGGCGCCAGCCTCGGCGAAGCGGCGCGCGATCGCCGCGCCGATGCCGCGGCCGCCGCCGGTCACCAGGGCAACGCGGCCCATTAAGCTCAGCTGCATAGCGGTGGCTCCTCGTCGAATTTCTATCGTGGCGGGAATTCGTCAGATGAACGGCAGATAAACGTCCGGTTCAGTGTGAGTTCAAGCGGCGGGGGTTAAACCCAACGTCATGCACCGAGCAACGGTGCAGCAAACAAAACAAGTCCCTGGATCTGAAACCACAACAAACCCCCTGGAGAGAAACCATGAAGACGCTTCGCACCCTCATCGCCACTGCCATCGTCGCCTCGTTCGGCCTTGGCCTCGTCACCACGGCTCATGCCGGCAGCAACCGCGCCACGATCGAACAGTTCGGCCTCGGTAACGCCGTCGGTGGCGGCCAGAAGGGCAAACGGAACAAGCTGACCGTGTTCCAAGCCGGCAACGGCAACTCCGTGATCAGCACGCAAGACGGCCGCAAGAACCGCGCCGCCATTGGCCAGGCTGGCAACAACAACTCCGCTGACACCGACCAGGTTGGCAAGCGCAACCTGACCGGCGTGTCGCAGAACGGCAATGGCAACAGCGCCACGACCAAGCAGAACGGCAATGACAATGCCTCGGGCATCGTCCAGTCGGGCAACAACCACAAGGCCTCGGTCAGCCAGAATGGTTCCGGCAACGTGGCGGTCATCATCCAGGAGGATTGAGCCCGGCATGAACCAGCCTAATCTTGTGTAATGTGGCAGGGCGGGGAACTGAGGTTCCTCGCCCATGCCCTTTGGAAAAGGATGACGACCATGAACACCATCCGCACCGCGCTGATTGCAGCCACGACACTGGTTGGCGCGCTTTCGGCCGCGATACTTACCGCCCTTGCCAGCGATGGTTCCGTCGCTGAGCTGAAGGCCTATCCGGAAACGCTCAAAGGCTATGAGCGCATTGTCATGCACCTGGAAGCCAAGAACAATGAGGAGGATTACAAGGTTGAAATCCTACCCGGCAAGCTGGCCGAGATCGATTGCAACCAGCACTTCCTGATCGCCAAGACCAGCGCGCGCGAGGTCAAGGGCTGGGGCTTCACCTATTATGTCGTCAAGTCGGACGGCAAGATGGGGTCCACCTTGAAGGGATGCACGACGCAACCCAAGCGCACGGTGTTCGTAACAGCAGAGTCGACCCTGGTTGGCTACAACAGCCGGTTGCCGATCGTCGTTTTCGTACCCAAGGGCCTGACGGCGCAGTACCGGCTCTGGAGCGCCGCTGGCGTCAAGGCCATGCCTGATCCAGAGGCTAAGGCGGCCTATGTTACGCCTGTGGCGGAGGCAGGTCAGACGGTTGTGATCACGCAGAAGAAGGGTCTCAAGGTGACCAAGCGCCGAGATAAAAACGGCAACACCATCAACTTCACGCAGTCTGATTGAGCCGTTTGTTGCCAGTCCTACCAGCGGGCGGGCGAGCAGCACCACAACGTATCAACTGACATCGGGGGCTGGAACTCGCAAAGTTCCGGCCCCCCGCTTGCTTCGCGTCCTGGCACCAGGTTCACCAGGTTCGTAATGCAGGGCCCCACACCCGATCAGCTGCTGATTCGCGTGCCCCACCGCCGGCTTTTCACTCTCTTGGTTCACAATGTGTCACTGCATTGGACAGCATTTGCATCCACTTTGCTGTTTCAAAGTGAGAAAAAATCCAGCACTGGCACAGTCTTGCCAGATTTCAGCCAGGCCCGGTCAGCGGGTTAGAGGTTTGTTTACTCGGGTGAACCAGATTGCTCGACAGCAGGCGTAATAACTGACGAGCAAGGAGCAAAGACTATGGCTTTTACCTGGAAGGGTACCAAAGTTGCCGACACCCGCACTGCCGGTGTTGGTGGCGAAAACATGTACGGTTACGCGGGCAACGACTCGCTGACGGGCAGCATTGCGCTTGACCAGATCTATGGCGGCGAAGGCAACGACACGCTGACCGGCGCTGCGGGCAATGACCGCGTCAACGGCGAAGCCGGCAAGGACTCGCTGGCTGGTGGCGCTGGCAACGACAAGATGGACGGCGGTTCCGGCAACGACACGATGAACGGCGACGCCGACAACGACACCATGTACGGCGGCAGCGGCCTCGACTCGATGGACGGCGGCATCGGCAACGACAACATGCGCGGCGACTCAAGCAACGACACGATCCGTGGCGGCGCTGGCAATGACCGTCTCGACGGCGGCACCTACAATGACAGCGTCGAAGGCGGCGCTGGCATCGACACCATTTACGGCAGCTTCGGCAACGACACGCTGCGCGGCGAATCGGCGGCCAGCTTGGACATCCTCGGCGACAAGAACACCCTGTACGGCGGCGTCGGCAACGACCAGCTGTTCGGCGGCGTGCTTTCGACCAACGTGCTTTACGGCGGCGACGGCAATGACAGCATCACCGGCGGCGGCGCGGCCGACACGCTGGTTGGCGGCAAGGGCAACGACACGCTCTCGGGCGGCACTGGCGGCGCGGATACCGTGTCCTACTCCACCAGCCTGGTCGGCGTCGGCGTCAATCTGAGCGCTGCGACGGCTACGGTCGGCACCATCGGCACCGTCAACTACGGCACCATGCTGGCGCTGCGCGGCGGCGGTGTCAGCACGACTGGTTTGCTGCTCGCCAGCGACGCCAATGGCGACCAGTATGTGACCGGCACGATCGAAAACGTCACTGGTTCGACCAAAGCTGACTGGGTCCTCGGCGACGCTGTTGCCAACGTCATCCAAGGCCTCTCCGGCGCCGACACGCTGAACGGCGGCACTGGCAACGACACCATCTACGGCGGCGATAACGGCGATCGCATCGTTGGCGCGGCCGCTGACGGCGACGACCTGTATGACGGCGGCGCCGGCATCGACACGCTTGATCTCTCGGCGATGACGACAGCGATTGTTGCCGATCTGTCGCTGGGCACCTTGACCGGCGCTGGCACGGATACGCTGGAAAGCATCGAGCGCATCATGGGCGGCACGGGCGCCGACGACCTGACGGGCGTAGGTTCTGGCCAGTTTAACGACGGCACACCGACCAGCTTGCTGGACGGCGGCGCTGGCAACGACACGCTGCGGTCGGCCACGGCTGGTTCGGGCGGCGTCATCCTGCAGGGCGGCCTCGGCTCCGATGTCTATGACGGTGACGACAACTCGGCGACCGATTGGTTCGGCGTGCGCATCGAAGCCGGTCAGTTTGACACGATACTCGGCTTCGACGAACTGCAGAACGACAAGATCTATGCCCGCCTCACGGACATCGGTCTGACGGTCGCCGCCGCGACCAACGCGGTTGCGGGCGCCACCGCGACGATCGGTACCGGCACCGGTATCGCCATCGCCACCTACGGCACGACGGCCAACTCGACGGGTACGTTCAACCTGTTGAACATCCAGATGGCGTCGGACGGTGTTATCACGGTGAACACCGGCTCGGTGGCAGTTGCCGCCAATACGGCCACCGCAACGCACCAGCAGTTCGTCTACAATCAGTTCGACAACGGACTCTGGTTTGACGCAGACGGTTCGGGCGCTGGTACGGCCACCCGCGTGGCGCAGCTCGACGCCACCAACCTGAACCTGAACGATGGCACGCCGCTCGTTGCCAACGTCTTCAACTCGACCGACTTCGAATTCGGTAACCTCTAAGTTGCCGAAAGTTGCCCGGGCGGCCCAAAGCCGTCCGGTCCCTTGCTCCCTGCTGACCGGAGGTTCCTCACGGAACCTCCGGTACCGGCGTTTGTACCCGCTCTACAGCGCGAATACGGCTGGCTTGGCGAAGCCGGGCAGCGCCGGGGCAGCAATGCTGAAGGCGAACTGCTGACTCCAGTTTTTGCCGACCTTTTCGCACGTGACGGCTTTGCCGTGCCAGCCGTCGCCGAGCACGGCTATCAGGCGGCCGCGCTCCAGGGTTTGCGCCAACAGGCCGGCCGGCACATCCGGCACGCTGCCATTGATCAGCACAATGTCATAGGGTGCGGCGGCGGCCCAGCCCTCGGCCAACGGACCCAACACGATTTCGGCATTGCCAAGTCCTAAGCCGGCCAATGTCGCGCGCGCCTGGTCCACCAGCGCTGCATCAGACTCCAGCGCAATCACCCGCCGGGCCAGGCTGGCGAGGATGGCGGTGCTATAGCCGGTGGCGGCGCCGATCTCGAGCACCGTATGCGTCGGCTCGATGCGCGCCGTGTGGATCAGCCGCGCTGCCAGCATCGGGTGCAACAGGTGGCGGCTGCCTTTGGCATCGAGCACGATCGGCTGGTCGCAATAGGCCATCGCCCGTTGCGCTTCCGGCACGAACAACTCGCGCGAGATGCTTTGCATGGCCCGGATGATGCGGCGATCGGTGACGTCACTTGGCCGCACCTGCGACTCGACCATGTTGAGCCGCTGTAGCGCGTAGTCGTTGCTGAGCTCGCGGCGATCATCTGGGCTTGACACGTTGGGTCCGTCCTGGTCGTCTTCATCGGGTGATCGGCTGAGGGCCGATTAAGCAGAGTTGAGACCATTCGACAACAGCCTCGCATCGGCATGGTGCGGGCCCGTCACCCCGCCCTTGGAGCGCGCCGATGCTGATCTATGTGCTCAAGCGGTTTGTCACCATGCTGGTGACACTGGCCGTCATATCAGTGCTGGTGTTCACCATCATCAAGCTGCCGCCAGGCGATTACCTGACCACCTACATCGAGGAGCTAAAGGCGCAAGGCGAGAGCGTCGATCAAAAGAAGATCGATGCGTTGCGCACGCGCTACGGTCTCGATCAGCCGTCATGGAAGCAATATCTCAACTGGGCCGGTGGGCTCCTGCAGGGCGATCTCGGCTGGTCGTTTGAGTATGATCAGCCCGTGGCGGACGTGGTCGGCGACCGGTTGACGCTGACACTGGTACTCAATGTCGCGACGGTGATTTTCATCTATCTGATCGCCTTCCCAATCGGCGTCTATTCGGCGACGCATCAGTATTCCTGGAGCGATCACGGGCTCACTTTCATTGGCTTCCTCGGCATTGCCACGCCCAACTTCCTGCTGGCGCTGATCGTGCTGTACTTCGCCAACACTTGGTTCGGCACCTCGGTTGGCGGCCTGCTCAGCCCGGAATACATCGGCCAGCCGTGGTCGTGGGGCAAAGTCTGGTCGGTGCTGGAGCACCTGTGGGCGCCAACGCTGGTGATCGGCCTGACGGGCACGGCGGGCATGATCCGCCGCTTGCGCGCTAACCTGCTCGATGAGCTCGGCAAGCAGTATGTCACGACGGCGCGCGCCAAGGGCCAGTCGGAGACCAAGCTGCTGCTGCGTTATCCATTTCGCATGGCGCTCAACCCGTTCATTTCCGATGTTGGCTCACTGCTGCCGCAATTGATCTCGGGCGCGGTGATCGTGTCCGTTGTCATGTCGCTGCCAACCACGGGGCCGATGCTGCTGACGGCGTTGCAGTCGCAGGATATGTATCTGGCTGGCACCTTCCTGATGTTCCTTGCTGCGCTCACAGTGGTTGGCATGTTCGTCTCGGACGTGCTGCTCGCCTGGCTCGATCCGCGCATCCGGCTGGAGTAGTGGAGATGGCGGGACAATTCATGACGCACAGCATCAGCACGTCCGGGCAGTTGCCGCACACCGTGTCGGACCAGCCCTATGATCCAGACGTGACGGTGCCGCTGTCACCGGCGCTGGAGCGCTATTACACGGCGTCCGGCACGCAAATGATGTGGTGGCGCTTCCGCCGGCACAAGCTGGCGGTGCTGTCGGCCGCCATCCTGATCGCCAGCTATTTGCTGATCCTGATCGCTGAGTTCCTGGCGCCCTACGGCTTGAACACGCGCAACACCAACTTCATCCACGCACCGCCGCAAGGCATTTCCTGGTTCCATGCCGGCAGCTTGTATGGCCCGCACACCTATCCGCTGGTCTATAAGCTCGACATGGCAACGCTGAAGCGTGACTACAGCATTGACGCGACCAAGCCGCAGTCCGTGCGCTTCTTTTGCCAGGGCGAGCCGTACGAGTTCTGGGGACTGGTGCAAGGCAGCACGCATCTGATCTGCCCGCCCGAAGGCGGCACCCTGTTCCTGGCCGGCACCGACCGGCTGGGGCGCGACATGTATTCGCGCATCATCTATGGCGCGCGCGTCTCCCTCACCATTGGCCTGATTGGCATCCTGGTATCGTTCGTGCTCGGCATCACTATTGGTGGCATCGCCGGCTTCTTCGGCGGCTGGGTCGACAATGTCATTCAGCGCGTCATCGAAATTCTGCGGTCGATCCCG
>JANNSA010000017.1:0-1760 GCA_031402115.1 Hyphomicrobiaceae bacterium
GCCTGGACGTGCTGCGCGTCTGCCAGCCCGGTCTTGCGGCGACCGGCCTGAACGTCGGCATGCACCGCTTCGTGGACGTTGCCAGCCGCAGCGCACTTCACCGTCAAATGCTGTTCGAATGGGCGAGCACTGCTTGCGGAAAGGAGAGGCTCAGCGCCTTCGCAGTCTTCAGGTTGAGCACCATCTCGTATTTGGTCGGCTGATTGATCGGGATGTCGCCCGGTTTGGCCCCATTGAGGATCTGATGCACATCGTCGGCCATGCGCTTTGCGAGGTGGCCCAGCTCCGGCCCATAAGCCATCAGCCCGCCGGCCTCCGCGAACTCACGATAAGCATAGATCACCGGGATGCGGTGCTGAGCGGCCAGCGCGACCAGAAAGGCCCGCATGGCCACGAAGCTGCCATTCTCGGACATCAGCACGGCATCAACTTTGTCGTCGGCCATCTCGGCGAAAGCGTCGCGCAGCTGCGCCTCGCTCACATCGGCGAGAACCTTGTGAGCCACGCCGACGATCGAACGGCGCACCTCCGCCCCTGCGCTGATCAGATACACAAGCTTGGCGGCGCCCGGCACCGATTCCTTCAGGATTTGTAGTCGCTTGGCGGGGATGCCGGGACCTCCGTCAATACTGACCCCGGTCAGGTTGCCGCCGGGCCTTGCGAGGTTCAACACCAGGCCTCCCGTTATGGGATCACCAACGATCCCGACGATCGGGATCGTCTTGGTCGCTGTCATCAGCGTTCTTACCATTTCGCTGGAGTTGGAAACGATGACCTCCGGCCCGGCGCTGACGACATCGGCAGCGACCGCGCCAAAACGGCCCGTGTTGCCACCCCCTGAAAAGCGCTCGATCATGAGATTTGTGCCCTCGGTATGCCCGAGCACACGCAGCTCTTCATAGAAGCGCCTGATCCAGAACGTGCCGCCGGTCTCCGTAATCTTTTCGACGGGAAGACCGGAATGAACGAAGGCGATGCGTCGCAGCTTCTGGGTGGACTGTGCGCGCGCACCAAGCGGCCATGTAGTGGCCGCGCCGCCGATAAGAGCCATGAACTCGCGCCGTCTCATATTCGCTCCGCCCCTCAGGAGACAGCATTGTATCGCCTCAAACCAGCACTTTGATAGAGCCGAGAGGCCCCGACAGTAAAACCGTTGCCGCAATGCACAGCCAATGTCACTGTTGGGTCATGATCGACAGGTCGAGTTGAGTGCGACGGCAGCTTGGCCCAGAAAGCAGTCGGAAAACCCTCTGGGTAGCGCAGGGGTAGCGACAACAGCGGTTTCCAGCGGAACACGGCGAGACTGAGCGATGCTCGTTGAAACAGGCTCCTAAAACACCAGCCCGTCCAACACGTGACCCCAGCGTGTTTCGTGGGGTGCGCAATCCCGCTGTTCACACGGGTGGGGTCATAGGTTCGATCCCTATACCGCCCACCATTAAATCTCAGATTCGGATCAAGGGCTTAGGCCTTTTTCGCGGGTGGCGCGGAGTATTGCCCAACGAGCTCTTGAGTAGAATTGCGAAAGTGGCTGCGAGCGTGACAGTCGTGCTTTATCCGGATGATAGGGATTGAGTGTGCGTGACATTTCTTTGCCCGACATTCTGACGTTTAAGCCCGGTTGGCGAACACCCTCATTGTCATCTCGTCATAAATTTTGCAGTCTCCAGAATACGCTGGACGAAGATGAGCAATCGGACCGCCACGATTCATGAAACTGACCGGCACACGACAGCTCGGAGCATCGCCCGCGGAGGTGT
>JANNSA010000018.1:0-1599 GCA_031402115.1 Hyphomicrobiaceae bacterium
CCCACGCTGCGAGAAATGCTTGAAGCTTGGGCGCCAGGATCTCTTGCTCCCCCTCGCTGCCGATCAGCACGACCGGCGGCTCGACAGCCGCACCGTCGCGAAACCACTGCGCCACGCGGGAGCCATCGGGCAGGCGCATGAAGCACCCGAAGTCGCGCCAAAGATCAGCGCCGTTCTCGATCCAGTAGTCGTCCATGCGATCGCCGACGAGGCGCGTTGCACCGAGCGACAGCCATCGCTGGTCTTTGACGTAATTTGTCACATCGAGAATGAGCTGCGGCACCTCGCGGCCATCGGGCCATTGCCGGGCAATGTCGGCGGGCTTGGCGACTTCGGCGTAGGTGTCGTCGTCGGCCATGGCAATCCGCCCGGTGCATGAGAGTGAGCGTCCCCAATCCGGCTGCGAACGCCCGGCGCGTCAGCATCTCACGCGAGCAACGCTGCAAGCGCCACGTCGATATCGGCTGGTAGCCCGAGGCTCGTAGCATTTGCGCTTGTTGCAGTCCGCTTGACGAGGCCGGCGAGGACTTTGCCCGCGCCGATTTCGTAGAAATCCGTGATGCCGTTGGCGGCCATGTACGCCACGCACTCGCGCCACCGCACCGTGCCGGTGACCTGTTCAACAAGGCAGCGGCGGATCTCGCCGGGCGCAGCAATGGGGCTTGCAAGCACATTGGCAATAACGGGGACGGACGCGGTGTTGATCTGAACTTTCGACAGCGCCTCCGCCATGGCGTCAGCTGCGGGTTGCATCAGCGCGCAATGGAATGGTGCCGACACGGGCAGCGGCACAGCGCGGCGGACGCCATAGGCCTTGCCGATTTCAGCGACGCGATCGATGGCGCGCTTGTGGCCCGACAGCACGACCTGTGTTGGCTCGTTGTCATTTGCAACCTGACAGACGTCGCCCTGCGCAGCTTCCGCCGCGACTTTGATGGCGACATCCATGCCGACGCCAAGCAGCGCCGCCATGGCGCCCTCACCGACCGCGACGGCCTTTTGCATGGCTTGCCCCCGGAGCTTCAAAAGCCGCGCCGTATCGCTGAGCGAAAATGCGCCTGCGGCGGCAAGCGCCGAATACTCTCCCAGCGAATGGCCGGCGACGAACTTGACTTTATCCTGAAGCCGGAAACCCTTTTCCGCCTCAAGCACGCGCATCACAGCCATCGACACGGCCATCAAAGCGGGCTGGGCATTCTCGGTCAGGGTGAGTGTTTCTTTCGGGCCGTTCCACATGATCAAAGACAACTTCTGGCCCAGCGCGTCGTCAACTTCGTCGAACACGGCCCGGGCGCACGGGAACGCGTCGGCCAGTGCCTTACCCATGCCAACGTCCTGGCTGCCCTGCCCTGGAAATACGAATGCGATGGCCATGCCTCAAGTGTCTCCAGAATATCGCGGCAAACCCAATGTTTTCCGGCTTTAGGCACCCGGCGCGGTGCCCTGTCAAGGCGCCTCGTAGCGCATCGCAAAGGCCGATACGGCGGCGGCTGCCAGCAAAATGGCAGCGCCAGCCCACGGCAAATAGGCCATGGCCCCGGCATTGATCAGCATACCGCCAAGGCCGGAGCCGGCGGCCTGGCCGAAGTAAATCGCCGA
>JANNSA010000019.1:0-3647 GCA_031402115.1 Hyphomicrobiaceae bacterium
GTAAGGGACTGATCAATATTCACAGTCCCATGATAGGTCCCTTGACCAAGTGTGGGAAACGCAACGCTAACGCCAGGAATACTGTTTAATTGCTGAACTGTGGAAATGCTGATCTGTGGAAACTTAGTGTGAAACTTAGGGACAGTGTACTATTCTCCCGTCGCGACGGCGCACTACTCCGCCGTCTAGGCTTAGGCCAACTGCCCCCATCCCCGTCACTCCACCGCCTCATCCTGGGCTTGCGCGGCTGCGCAGGGGAACCTTGCCCGGACTTCCGGTTCCTGGATTTCCGCAGCCTTCTCTACTGCATGCCGGAGGCATTGTCGGAGCTTTCCGGGCTAAACGATATACTGTCTCTGGAAGTTGGTACACTGTCTCCGGAATTTCGGGAATTTCGGGAATTTCGAGCTTCCCAGGATAAACAATGTACTGGAGGTCGGGCTTGGCGATGGCACAGTGTCGCAGTTGATTGCCGAGGCTGGCGCCGACTATCACGGTCTCGGTATCGCGCACGGTCCCGTCCACATGGTCAATCACCGGTTGAGCCAATCAAACCTCAAGGGCCGGGCCGTGCAAGGCAGCATGCTCGAATGTCCGTTCCCCGACAATGAGTTCGATCATCTTGTCGCCATCGGCTGCTTCCACCACACTGGCAATCTGCAGCGCGCGCTCGATGCGGCGTGGCGCGTGTTGAAGTCCGGCGGCCGGTCCATGATCATGGTGTACTATGCCTATTCCTATCGGCGTTGGGGCACCCTGCCCCGGTTCACGCTCAATCATGTGCTCAGCGACAAGTTCGGTATTGCGTTCAAGCAGCGGCCGACGTCCGAAGCCGAGCGCGCGCACTATGACGCATCGACCAAGGACGGCGCCGGGGCGCCCGAAACGGCCTTTACTTCGGCTTCCGAGAAGCAGCGGATGACACGCAAATGGTCGTCGTGCCGTGTCCACCGCGAAAACATCGGCCAGGAATCGGTTTTCAGGGCCTGGCCACGCGACAGCGCGTGCCGCATGGCCGGCCCTTGGGTTGGCCTGGACATCTGTTGCGATCTCAGGAAATGATCGCGCCGGACTGTTAAGTGCCGGACTGTTGAGTGCCGGACTGGCAGGTGCTGGGCTGACGCTGTTGGCGCGAGACGTTCTCAACAGCCAGACCATATTGAGGAGCGTACGCTTGTGCCCAACATCACGCGCGTCCTGACGGTCGTTGGGGCGCGGCCTCAATTCATCAAAGCGGCGCCGGTCAGTCGCGCGCTCAGCGAAGCGGGCATCACGGAAGTCCTGGTGCACACCGGGCAGCATTTTGACGCCCTGATGTCGGACGTGTTCTTCGAAGAACTGGAAATTCCAAAGCCCGCGCACAACCTTGAGGTGAACAGCCTCGGCCACGGGGCGATGACCGGCCGCATGCTCGAGAAGCTGGAGCAGGTCATGCTCGCCGAGCAGCCCGGCCTCGTGTTGATCTATGGCGACACCAACTCGACCGTGGCTGGCGCCCTCGCCGCCGCCAAGCTGCACATCCCGGTCGCGCATGTCGAAGCCGGTTTGCGCTCGTTCAACCGCCGCATGCCCGAGGAGATTAACCGCGTCGTCGCCGACCATTTGAGCGCGCTGTTGTTCTGTCCGACCGCCACCGCCGTCGCCAATCTAACCTCTGAAGGCATCACCAAGGGGGTGCATGCCGTCGGCGACGTGATGTTCGACACCACTTTGGCCGCGACGGTCAGCGCCAAAGCGCGCTCGGCGGTGCTGCAAACGCTCGGCGTCGCCCCCAAATCCTATGCGGTCTCGACCATTCACCGGGCCGAGAACACCGACGATCCCGAGCGTTTCGCGCGTGTCGTCGCCTGGCTTGAAGCGGCGGCGCGGGAACAGCCGATCATCATGCCGGTGCATCCACGCACGCGCAACATGATGACCAGCCGAGGCATCGCGCCCAAGGGCGTGCGACTGGTCGACCCGCTCGGCTATCTCGACATGGCTTGGCTGGTGCACAACGCCACCGGCGTTTTCACGGATTCAGGCGGCCTGCAGAAAGAAGCCTACTTCCATCGCGTGCCCTGCGTGACGCTGCGCGAGGAAACGGAGTGGGTCGAAACGGTGACGGCTGGCTGGAACCGGCTGTGGACTGAACCCAATTTCAGCATGCCGCGCCGCGAGATCAGCGATTACGGCACCGGGCAAGCTGCGGAAGCAATCGCCAGGCTAGTCGTCCAGGGTCTCTGAACCGGAGCAAAGCGACTGTTCTCCGCTGCATGTCAGGCGCTAAGGGCACTTCGAACAATAATCGCTGCGAATGCATCGGCAAACTGGGTTGCGACACCGCACAACCGCTCTCGAAGTAATTCACTTTGTCCTTAGGCGTAGTTTTTGACCTGGGGCACGTAGTGGACGTGCTGGTGCATGCAGCGCAATATCGTCGCGCGATTGGCGCGGGTCCACTCCACGGTGCGCTTCAAGCCGGCCTGATGATCGACCTCCGCGACGAAGCCGAGTTTCTCGCGTGCCTTGTCAGTGGCGGCGAAGCGCTGACCGGAGCGGTCCCAGTCGCGCGCCGGCGCCAGGGCGATGGGCGTGGCGTTGCCTGTGAGTTCGTTGATGCGTTCGGCAAGTTCCCGGATGGTCACTTCGGCGCCGGAACCCAGATTGTAGATTTCGCCGGGTTCGCCGCGGAGCGCGCACGCCATCAGCCCGCGCGCCATATCCTCGACGAAAATGAAGTCGCGGCTGGCGATGCCGCCGTTCTCAATCGGCAGCGCCTCGTCAGCGAGCGACTTCCAGATGAAGGTCGGCGTGACGTTGCGCCACACCGTAGCCGGCGTACCGCGCCAGCGGCCAGCGCCGAGGATTTCGCCAGGGCCGTAGACGTTCTGGAAGCGCGCCTTGACGAACGGCAGCTTAAAGCGGGTGAAGTAGTAATTGCCGTACATCTCGCCGATGATCTTCGATATCGAGTAGGGGCTGTCGTGGAACAGCGAGATCGCAGCGTCTTCCCGGGTCGCCGAGGCGCCGTCAAAGGTCTTCTCCGCCACTGCGCAGCCAGCAGCCGAGTAGACCACCTTCTTCAGGCTCGTGATGTCCTTCAGCCGCTCAAACAGCTTGAGCGAGGTCAAAGTGTTGTTGTCGTGGTCGGCAAGCGGATCGTGGATGGAAGACTGATTGCCGTGATAGCAGGCGAGGTGGAACGCATAGTCCAAATCACCATCGAGTCCCGCCAGAATGCCGTCGTCGGTGATTGATCCGGAAACGAGTTTCACTATCGGATCGTCGGGCACGTTGACGGCGTCAGCCGACATGAAATTGTCGACGATGGTGAGCTTGCGCGGTTTTTCCCGGAGGATTGCCCGCACGAGATTAGAGCCGACAAATCCAGCGCCGCCGACAACGAGGATCGACTGGCCGGCAAAGTTTGCAGTGGTCATCGCGGCTCCGCTGCCTTGAAGGCGTTGGTATAGAGGTTCCAGCCCAGCCGCACGAGCCAGCACGGTGTCGCCTCGGGCTGCCAAAAATGCGTTGTGCTGCGCTAACCAGCGCCGGCGCCAGCAGAAGCTGTCGCCAGGTCAGTTGATTAAGCCTGAACTCGGGCTGTTCAAAGTCGCTCAGCAACGCCGCGGCCTCTTGTTTGGAATAGACCATGGCCAGCGGGC
>JANNSA010000020.1:0-6653 GCA_031402115.1 Hyphomicrobiaceae bacterium
GGTTTCCAAGTTGAAGGCTGCCAACGTTGAAGCCGTCTATATCGGTGGCTACCACGCTGACATCGGCCTGATCACCCGTCAGATGCGCGAGCAGGGCGTCAAGGCCCAGGTCGTGTCGGGCGACTCGATGAATACCCTTGAGTACTGGGCGATCACCGGCGACACCGGCGAAGGCACGATCTTCACCTTCGCTCCCGAGCCGCGCAACTTCCCAGAAGCCAAGGCCGTCGTTGACGCGTTCAAGGCTGGTGGCAAGGATCCGGAAGGCTACACGCTGTACGCCTATGCCGCGATCCAGATGTTCGCCCAGGCCGCCACCGCCAACAAGACCACCGACAGCAAGAAGCTGGCCGAGTGGCTGCGCGCTGGCAACCCGGTCAAGACCGTGCTCGGCGAGCTGAAGCTCGACGCCAAGGGCGACCTCATCGGCGCCAAATACGTCTGGTACAATTGGTCGAAGGGCGCCTACGCCGAGACCACGACGCCGTGATCTGATCCCCGGATCAGTTCAATTGGAACCCCGCCCGGAGCAATCCGGACGGGGTTTTTGTTTGTTGGGGGTGGGTGCCGCAACTATCGCCACGATACAGTGACCACGCCGCCCTCGATCTGGCCGGCGCGATAACTGTCCAGAGCGACGCCGGCGGCTTCCTGCCAGCCCATGAAAGGCCAGATCGCGATTTGTCGCTCCGTGTAGAGGCGACTAGTGCGCAAGCGAACTATCGGCACCCGCATTGATGCGTCTTTCGTGGTGTCACCAACTTCGATGCGATCACTCGGCGGGAACGGTTCGATCTGCCAATGATCAAACCCGAGCAGCCGTGCGCGGAAGCGGGCGATATGGTTTTGCCGTTGCACTGCGGGGCCGCTGCCACTTTTGTCATCCTGGCCCAAGGCCGGACGACAGAGGTGCTGAAGATCGACCGGGTGACAGGTGGAAGCGATTGGCGCATTCTGTTCGCCGGAGACGGCAATGTCCAGGCAGCACCACTACTTCGTCTACATTCTGGCGTGCGCGCCATTCGGCACGCTACATGTCGGTGTGACCAACGATTTGGTCCGCAGAATGCATCAACACCGCGAGGGCCTCGGAGGGGAGTTTAGACGCCGCTATGATGTACATCGGCTCGGGTACTTTGAGTTCCACCAGGACATCAATGAACCCATCAATCGCGAGAAGGCGCTGAAGCGCTGGCGGCGCGACCGGAAAACCAACCTGATCGAACATGAGAACCCCCATTGGGACGATCTCCTGCCCGGGCTCATGAGTTCCGACGGCGGTTGACCAGTTTAGACATACCGGCGAGCCATTGTATTGATTTGTCATCCTGGCCATGGGCATTGAGCCAGCGTTCCGCGAGTCTTGCGACCGACAGGTCGAACGCAATAGTGCAGGTTTTCAAGTCCGGGATTGGCGCGCGATCGAACGCCTCTGCAAACGCATGTTGGTGGAGTGCTAAACGAGGCAACGGCGTTGCTGCGGTAAGTCCCAGCTCTCACTCTCGTTGTCTGCCCTAAAGCTCACGGCGCCATGGCGGATCGGCGCCGGCGCGGGAGACGGTGATGGCGGCGGCGCGGGCGCCGAAGCTGAGCGCGCGTTCGATCAGGTCGGGCGCCGGGTTGGCGAGCGCCGGCTTGGTCAGGGCGCCATCGGCGTGGAGCGAGGCCAGCACGCCGGCGGTGAAGGTGTCGCCAGCGCCAACCGTATCGACCACCTGAGCTTTGACGCCGGGCACCGTCCAGGTGCGGCGGCTCGACAGGGCGCGTGCGCCCTTCTCGCCCTCCGTCAGGATCACCAGATGGCTACCGCGGCTGAGCCAGCGGTGCGCCACCGTTTCGAAGCTCTCGCCATCGGCGAGCCAGGCGAAGTCCTCGTCCGACAGCTTGATGATGTCGGCGACCTGGCCAAAGCCACGCACGCGCTTGAGGAAGTCCTTGCGGTCGGTGATCAGGGTCGGGCGGATGTTTGGATCAAAGGTGATGACGCGATCGCGCGAGGCGCGCGCGGCCAGCACCTCCATGGCGCCAGCAACAGGATCACGGATCAGGTGAATGGAGCCGAAATGCACACACGTGATCTCGGGGCCCAACTCCGGCAAGTCGGCGACCGTCAGCAGCCGGCCGGCTGAGGCGTCATCGACAAAGACATAGCGGGCGTGGCCGTTCTCCATGCGCACGAAAGCCAGCGTCGTGTGCCGGTCAAAGCGTGGTGCATAGTCGAGCGAGACCTTGGAAGCCTTCAGGCTGGCGACGATCTGCTCGCCAAAGAAGTCGCTCGACAGACCGCTGAAATAGGCGGCGGGCACAGCCATGCGGCCGAGCGCGATGGCGACGTTGTGCACGGAGCCGCCAACAACTGGTTGGAAGGCGGGCGCGCCAGTGGCGGTTTGTGCCGGCAGGAAGTCGATCAGGGCGTCGCCGCAGCACAGGATCATGGTTCGATCTCATTTGGAAACATTTTGGCTTGAGTACTTGGCAGGAACGGCTGGTCCATGGCACCAGTTGTGACCGAGCGGCGGCGATCCGGCAAGATTAGCCTTGCGGGTTTGCCAGCTTTGGCAGCCGGAGCCAGCACCAACTCGGCGCGATAGGCACGCAGCAAAGCCCGATGCCGCACCAGATCGTAACTCCACGCGCGCGCCAGACCACGCCGGCGCTCGGCACGCAAGGCCTGGGCGAGCAGCAGCAGCAGGCGGGGGTGATCCTTGGCGGCCAATGCCACTGCCTCGGCGGGCCACAACCGGATCAGGCGCGGCAAGTCGCGGGCGCGGTCATAGGCGATGGCGGCAGAGCACTGATCGTTCGAACGCTGACTGGACATGCACTTCCTCCGTTGCGGAGGCCCATGACCACACCATTCGATCAA
This sequence comes from Hyphomicrobiaceae bacterium, assembly GCA_031402115.1. Taxonomy (GTDB): domain Bacteria; phylum Pseudomonadota; class Alphaproteobacteria; order Rhizobiales; family Hyphomicrobiaceae; genus JANNSA01. The sequence goes on from JANNSA010000020.1 coordinate 2,867, forward strand.
TACTACAAATACTAGTAGTATTTACTAATAATTACTTATTTGTATTGTCGATTCGTGGATTGCATTACTATCAATTTCAAGTGCTGCTGCTATTGGAGGCCCTTATGCCAGTACAAACTGAAAACTCCGACACGACCCAGGCATTGCGCGCCTTGATCACGGCACTGACCGCGCGTGGCGCTGTGGCGCGGCGCACGGCCGAAGGCGCTATTCGCGTCACTGGACTGGCGGCAACTGTATCCGGCACTGGTGCGAACCCACCCAGGCCACCCCGCGAGCACGCCAACGGCCTGCTTGAACAAGCCGTGCGCGCCGGACTGGTTCTGGCCGCCGGACCGGATGGCGATCACGTTCTGACAGCCGCTGGCCGCGCCTGGCTGAAACGGCAAGCCGCAGTCAGCGAGCCATTCCGGACGCAGCACCAGCAGCGGCGGATCGACTTCAGCCGGCTGCCCGGTCAGGCGGTAATGGTCAACGATGCCGAGAGCCCGCTGACCTGGCTCAGGCGGCGCGCCGGTCCGGACGGCCAGCCGATTCTGGCCGAACCGCTGTTCCAGGCCGGCGAGCGACTGCGCGCCGATTTCACGTTCGCGCACTTGCAGGCGCGCACCACGGCGGACTGGTCTGGCTTTGTATCGGCGGCGGGTCAGGGCGGTGGTGGTCGCGGCGTCGACCTGCGCGACAATGTTGTGCGTGCCAAGCAGCGGGTCAGCGCCGCCCTTGCCGCGATTGGCCCGGAACTCAGCGGCGTCGTTGTTGACGTATGTTGCAATTTGCACGGTTTGGAATCCGTGGAAAGCGCCGCTGGCTGGCCGCGCCGCTCGGGCAAGGTCGTGCTGCTGCTCGGCCTTGCGGCGCTCGCCCGGCACTATGGATTGGTCGCCGCGCCAGCCGCCCGTGCGCCGCGCAGCAGCCATTGGGGCACCGCCGACTACCGGCCGACGAGCAACAAGGCAATGGGCTAGACCCGGCGGAGGGTGCGAAGGGCCTTCTTCAGGCCGTATCGCACCACGAACGAATGCCGGTGCCAGCCTCTGGTGCGAGACGGCGAAGGCGCCTTTCGCACCCTACGCCGCTTGGGCCATAGCCGCCGCGTCAGCGCGGATGCGGGCGATCATGGAGACGACACCGTTGGACCGTTGCGGCGTCAGGTGTTCGTTGAGGCCGAGGCGGGCGAACAGACTGGCGGCGTCGATCGCCAGGATCTCGGACGCGGTATGGCCGGAGTAGAGCGTCAGCAATAGCGCTACGAGACCTCGCACGATGTGGGCGTCACTGTCGCCCTCGAAAGTCAACCGCTGCTCAGGCGCATCGCGCGTCACCGTACTCACCAGCCAAACCTGCGAGGCGCAACCCCGCACCTTGTTGGCTTCGGTTCGTAACGGGTCCGGCAGCGGTGGCAGGGCCTTGCCCAATTCGATCAGATAACGATAGCGATCCTCCCAATCATCCAGGAAGGCGAAGTTACCGGTGATTTCGTCGATGTCCATGGGTCGCCATCATGTGCGCAGGGCGGCCTGCAGCCGCTTAGCTCACTATGTAAGGGACACTGCGCCGCTTGGCGACTATTGGCTATTCAATCGCCGTCAACGAGCGCGGCAGGGCGCAGGCAAGCCCTTGTTCGGGCTCGCATGTATACTTCGAATAGAGAATTGTATCAGCGCGGCCGATCAAGTTTTCCATGGGCACGTAACCCATGCCCGGCAAACGGCTGTCAGCAGAGTTGTCGCGGTTGTCGCCCATCATGAACAATTCGCCAGCCGGTACTTCAAAGACCGGCGTGTTCTCGGCCAGCCCCTGGTCGGACTGCTGCACGATGGTGTGCTCGCGGCCATTCGGCAGCGTTTCGACATAACGCGTCACCGTGGCCACGCCACCTTCGTATTCGCGGTAGCTGTAGCGGCTGTCGATCCGGCGCTCGACCTTGATTTCATTCAGGAACAGCCGACCGTGGCGAACCTGAACGCGATCACCGGGCAGACCGATCACGCGCTTGATCATGGTGCGGCCATCGACAGGATGCGCAAACACGACGACATCGCCGGACGCCGGTTGCGCGCCCAGGATGCGCCCGTTCAACTGAAACGGCATGCCGCCGCCAAACGAATAACGACCCCAGCCATAGGCAAACTTGGAGACTGCGAGATGGTCACCAACCTGCAAGGTCGGCACCATGCTCTCGGACGGAATGAAGTAAGTTGCAAAGGCGGCTGAGCGAAACAGGAACGCTACGATCATGCCAGCGCAGACCGCGATAGCCACGTCCCGGAACAAACGCATGACCAACTCCAGCAGAACCGTCGCGCAGTCGTGGATTAACCACGCCTATGCTCGTGCCATCGAATTGTGACACGCCGCAGGCGATGCAAGAATAGTGCCTGTGCGGCACCTTTTGGCCTGTGGACGACACCGCAAGGTGGGTTGGGCCCCTGGGCCGTAAGCCACCATCCACGGACAGTTCGAGCGCCTTAGGGGCGCGGGCACCATACGCAAGGGAGGTGCCGTGGATCGGCGGATTGCGGCCCACGAGGCCTAATCCACCCTACGCCGCAACCCAATCCGGGCCATCGACGGGTATCAACTCAGCGCCATGAGCGCGAGCGGCTCGGATACGCCAGCGATCGTGCGGTTACCGATTGGGGCGAACGCTGACGCCGCCTCCGCTACCTCTGGGTCCTGCCGGCAGCCGGCTTCAAATGCGCCAGCCGACATCAACGCCCGTGTGAGTTCCACCTTGTTATGCTTTTCCAACTTGGCAGCCAGGTTCACCGCCTCGCCGATCACTGTGTATTCAAGCCTTGTGGCGTTGCCGAGTGCTGCAAACACGACGGGACCATGCGTCAACGCGCCATTTACCGCCAGGGTCCGACCTTCCAACTCTTGACCGGCACTCCACTTCTTGGCCTCGGCCATGATTGCCGCCAGCGCACGCACAGCCCGCGCCGCCGCGTCAGCCTGCGGCTCGATGGCGCCAAATGTGATCATCACGCCATCGCCGAGGAATTTATCAACGACGCCGCCTTCGGCATCGACAATCGGCAGCACGCGGGCGTGGAAGCTCGTGAGGATATCCACCACGAGGCGTGGCGGCACCACTTGCGATAGCCGCGTAAAGCCGCGGATATCCAGCATGATGATGGCCGCCTGCCGCTCGATCGCATTGCCGGCCTCCACCGTGTCAGCCGAGTTTGTGATCGCCTGCGCCACGCCTTGTGACAGGAACCGGCCAATCTCGCGCGCTGCAGCGGCTTCCTTGACGGCAACTACCAGTGTCTGCCGGGCGCGCCAAACCGCGAAGGTCAGAATTCCGGTCACCATCAAAACGACGATGACCTTATCGACCTCGGCGCCGACCAGGAAGCTGTTACTGGTCATGTAGGTGACGAAGTTGCGCGTAATCGACGCCGTACCCTGCTGATATATCGCAAGCGTCACAATGCCGATCCAGCCAAGCGCTGCGGTCAAGCCGGCGGCCAGCACATAGCGGTGGTCGAACCGCAGCGCCCTGAGCGCGATGAACACGAAGATGTAAAGAAAGGTCGGCACCTTCAGGGAGAAGGCCGCTGGCTGATCGTACTCGGTATGAAATATCCAGATCAGCGTTAGCAGCAGCAGCAGATCGATCAGGATCGACAGCACCACGAGACTGCGCGGCAACCGGCCAATATAGCTTAACCAGAGCCGTACCAGCGTCACAGTGAGATAGGCCAAAACGGTCAGCGTCACCGTGCTGAAATATTGCACCGGCGCGTCTGCGGGTCTTGGCGCGATCAGGTAGAGCGCGGCC
>JANNSA010000021.1:0-5954 GCA_031402115.1 Hyphomicrobiaceae bacterium
CTTGTTGCAAGACTGGCATGGCATCGGCGATGGCACGTGCTGCTGGCCGGCTGGAATCCCAGGCTATACCAATGCGATCCAGCCGTTGCGGTGGTGCTGGTTCGGCCAAACTCGTTTCAGTGCCGGGTAGCAGCACGACGGGCCGGCCAGATCCGAAGATGACCGCTTCAGCTAAGAAATTCTGAAAATCATCCATTCCACTCAGCGGAATAATGGTGAGGTCGCGCAAGCGAGCGTGATCAGTCAAAACATCAGGGATAAAGCTGGCAACACTGCGTTCCAGGATGTGATCATGCTTAAGACCGGATTTGAGGGCCGTCGAAACAAAGACATCAATCGCCGCCTTGGCATTTCTCAGGCTCTTTTGATGCTCCGCTGCCGCCATTGCACCAAAATCCATAATCATGTCGCCGAGCAGTGAGGAGGGAACTGAGAATTCATACACGAACGCCACGGCGGTGATTTTTGCGTTCAGGACTGTTGCAAACTCGACGGCACTCACGACCGCTCTATTATCCGTTGGTTCCGGGTAGCTGCCGATATGAAGCAGGAGGTCTCTAAAGGCCATCATTCTCACTCCGCTGTGCAGTACAGCGCCAAGACAGCGCAGTGCGATCCATGAATGATGTGTTTGCGGCACGAACGGAAGATTCGGAATCTACCCAGAAGACTACGGCGGCATCCATCAACCCGTGCGGGCTGCAATTGCGGAACGGGTTCGGTTGTAAGTTAAGTCCAAGCCTCATTGGTCGCAGTAAAAACGGGGTCAGTTGCTCACCGACGCAAACGCCGACCCGCGGCGCTGTGCATCATCGCCAGCCACGCGGCAAACTGCGTGTGGCTGGCGCCGGTGAACAGCACGATCGCGGGACTGACCGCCGAAACCCTGCCAGCGGACTGGATAGGATTGCAGGCTCAATGGGAATATACGCATGCCGGGCGGGCGGTGCTGCAGACGATAGCGCTTGCAGCGCTGGTGGTCTTACTACTCGTTGAAGCCCCAGCCAATGCTTTGCGGGATCAATCCGCTTAGCGTTATACTGGCTGGAATTGACGCATGGCTGCAGGGGCGACGGGCGCTCGCCCCGACACTGCTCGTGGGTCCAATTTGATCCGGAAGTTTTGGTAATCTAGCGAGGCGTGCTTTGGTCGCGATGTCACCGCCCCGGCCTGCACAGCCTGCGCTCAGCGCCCAGCAATCGACTATTGCGCTGGCCGCCGTCCCCGCAACAGCGCTCATCCTGGGCCTGACCGCACTGGGCCTTGTCTACGGATCCACCGCCTACTGGATTTTCGCTGCCGGCATCCTCCCCGTTCTCGCAGTGCTGCTCATCAGCATCGTCCGCAGTTTGTCGCGCGGCGAATTCGGCCTCGACATTATCGCCGCTCTCTCCATGTCGTCGGCGCTTGTGGCCAACGAGGCGCTGGCCGGTGCCGTCGTGGCGCTGATGTATTCCGGCGGGCAGCTGTTGGAGAACTATGCGCAAGGCCAAGCGCAACGCGAGATGACGGCGCTGATCGGGCGGGTGGCGCGCATCGCCCAGGTCTATCGCGGCGATGTGCTGACCGAGGTGCCGATCGAAGCGCTGGTGCCCGGCGACCGGCTGCTCATTCGTGCGAGCGAGATCATTCCGGCGGACGGGCAGGTCGATGGCGGCTCGGCGCTGCTGGACGAGTCGTCCCTGACGGGCGAGCCCCTGCCCAAGCATTGCAACACGGGCGAGGCGGTTGCCAGCGGCGTTGCCAATGCCGGGGCGCCGTTTGACCTCGTCGTGGTGCGCACTGCCGCCAACAGTACCTATGCCGGCGTTGTTCGGCTGGTGGATGCAGCGCGATTCTCCAAGGCACCGGCGGCGCGCCTGGCTGACCAATTTGCCCTTGGCTTCCTCGCCGTGACTGTCGCGCTGGCGGGCGGTGCCTGGCTCGTTACCGGCGAAGCGGCGCGCGCCGTCGCGGTGCTGGTGGTGGCGACGCCGTGCCCGCTGATCCTCGCCGTGCCCGTCGCCATCGTCGCGGGCATGTCACGCGCCGCCAAGCGCGGTCTGCTGTTCAAGTCCGCCCGCATCCTGGAATTGCTGCCGCAAATCAAGACCGTGCTGATCGACAAGACCGGCACGGTCACCGATGGCTATCCGCATGTGTCGGCCGTCGAACCGGTCGGCGGCGTCACTGCGGAAAGACTCATCGCGATTGCCGGATCATTGGCGCAGGCCTCGCAGCATACGATTTCGCAAGCGCTGGTCGCCGAGGCGCGGGCGCGCAACATCGCGCTGACACCGCCAGCCGATGTGCAGGACGTGCCCGGTGATGGCGTCAAGGGCCAGATCGGCACAGCGAAAGTGGTCATCGGCCGGCCGGACTTTGTCGCCGCCAGCGCCGGTCAAGTGCCGCCGAGTGCGGGCGCCGTGGCAGTCGGTGCAACGGTTCTCGGCGTCGCGATCGACGGCGCCTTAGCCGGCCGGATCGTCTTCATCGACAAGCTGCGGGACGACGCGGCAGCAACCATCGCGGCTTTGCGCGCCGGCGGCGTGGCCAAGGTCGTTCTGCTGACCGGCGATCAAGCCGTCGTCGCCCGGGACATTGGTGCGCGCCTCGGCGTCGACGACGTAGTCGCGGAGGCCACGCCGCAGCAGAAAATCGACGCCGTGCAGGCCGCGAAGGCGCGCGGGGCCGTGATGATGGTCGGTGACGGCATCAACGACGCGCCAGCGCTTGCCGCAGCCGACATCGGCGTGGCGATGGGCGCACGGGGTGCCGCGGCTGCCGCCGAAGCCGCCGATATCGTCCTGCTGGTTGACCGGATCGACCGGCTGGCCGGCGCCATGGAGATCGCCCGCCACACCCGCGTCATCGCCCTGCAAAGCGTGATCATCGGTCTCGGGCTGTCATCAGCTGGCATGGTGCTCGCCGCACTCGGCTTCATGCCGCCGCTGGCCGGTGCCCTCACGCAAGAAGCCATCGACGTCGCTGTGGTCCTGAACGCGCTGCGAGCGCTTGGCGGGGATGTGGGGGACAAAAGATGATGCCGCTGAGCAGTTGGTTGCGGCGTCACCGGCTCTTGGCCATCGCTGCACTCGTCGTTGTAGTTGGTGCGGCGGCGATCTGGTGGCGCTTTAGCCTTGACCTCGAACAAGCCCGTGCCCGTGTTGCGCAAGGCAGCGTGGTGATTGCGACGCGCTGCGGCCCGATCGAGTATCAGGAGGCCGGCGCCGGCGTGCCTCTGTTGGCCGTACATGGCAGCGGCGGCGGTTTTGACCAGGGCATGGCCTTTGCAGGTTCGCTGGCGAAGCAGGGCGTCCGGGTGATCGCCATGTCACGGTTCGGGTACCTGCGCACGCCGATGCCTGCCAATGTGTCGGCTGAAGCGCAAGCCGATGCGCATGTCTGCCTGCTCGACGCACTTGGCATCTCGAAGGCTGCCGTCGCGGGCGGCTCGGCCGGAGCGCCGTCAGCCCTGCAGATGGCCATCCGTCATCCTGATCGGGTCAGCGCGCTTGTGCTGCTGGTACCATTGGCTTACAAGCCTGCGACGCTTGATAATTCCGCCCCGCCTTTGCCGCCTTGGGTCGAGAACACGATGATGACCGTGATCGGGTCGGACTTTCTGTTCTGGGCTGCCATCCACCTCGCGCGCGACCAGATGATCAGCGTCGTTCTGGCGACGCCGCCGGAACTGCTAGCGGGCGCCAGCGTCGCCGAGCGTGCACGGCTCAACGCGATGCTCGACACCATCTTGCCCGTATCAGCGCGCGCTGCGGGCTTGCGCAGCGACAGCGTCGTCGGCAAGCACCTGAAGCCAGCACCGCTGGAAAAGGTCCGCGTGCCAACACTGATCATCAGCGCGCGTGATGACGGCTATGGCACCTATGCAAGTGCCGAGTACACGGCCAAGGGGATCGCCGGCGCCCGGTTCATCGGGTTTGAATCTGGCGGCCACACCTGGGTAGGCCATGATGACGATGTGATGGCCGCAATCCTGAACCTGCTTGCCCCGGTTGGCGTGCGGCCATGCGTTGCTTGCTGATCGTAGTCGCCATTCTGCTGGTCTGCGTCGTTGGTGTCATTGGCGCGCTGCTGGTGCTTAGCCCGGGAGTACCGGCACCCTTCCTGGGACCAGACGGCAAGGCGCTCGCGGGCAGCCTTTCAGAAAAACGCCATGTCTCAATCAATGGCGCGGCGCAGGGCATGTTCATCCGGGCCAAGGACAAGACCAATCCGGTCCTGCTCTTCCTGCATGGCCGTCCCGGCATGCCCGAATTTGCGATTGCCCAAGGCTTTCCAGCTGTTCTTGAAGATCATTTCGTCGTTTGCTGGTGGGAGCAGCGCGGCAGCGGGCTCTCCTTCCATACGGATATTCCGCCCGGCTCGGTGACCCAGGAACAATTAATATCTGATACGCAGGCTGTGATGAATTACCTGCGCGCGCGCTTCGGCCAGGACAAGATTTATCTCATGGCCCATTCAGGCGGATCGTTCTTCGGCATTCAGGCGGCGGCACGGGCACCAAAGCTTTGCCACATCTATATCGGCGTAGCGCAGATTTCTTGGCAGCTCCACTTGGAAAAGCTCGCTTACACCTTCATGATTGAGCAGTTTGCGGCTGTCGGAAATAGCGCCATGGTGGCGAAACTTCAAGCGATCCCGCTCCCTGGGATGGACACCATGCCGGCGGCCAACCGCGCCTTGCGCGACGGCACGATGCACAGCCTGGGCATCGGCACCACACACGCCATGCGATCGGTCGTGAGCGGCATCATTGTGCCAGTGATGTTCAGCCTAGCCTATACGTTTTCTGAAAAGATCAATTTATGGCGCGGCAAATGGTCAGCCAGCACGACCAAACTGTGGATTGACATTCTCGCAACGGACCTCACCGCAAAGGTGACAAAGCCTGATATTCCAGTTTGTCTCATCAGCTGCATTTATGACTACTCATTGTCTTATAGTTTGGCAAAGGACTATCTGGAGAAACTTCAAGCGCCGTTGAAAGGGTTCTATACATTCGAACAGTCCGCGCACAGCCCGTTGTTCGAGGAGCCTGGGAAGTTTGCCCGGATTCTGCAACAGGACGTGCTCGCAGGAACCAACACGCTGGCGGATTTGCAAAGTCCTGCCAAAGGCCCACCCAAGCCATGACCAGCAACTGGCTTCGGCGTCACCCGCTGCTCGGCTATTACGCGCTGACCTTTGGCATCAGCTGGGGCGGCATTCTGATCATCGTTGCAGCGAGTGGTTCTGAATTCTCGCCGATGCTGCCCTTGGAGGGTGGCCTGATCCTCTTGGCCATGGTGTTGGGGCTGAGCGTGAGCGGGTTGGCCCTGACGGCGCTGCTGAACGGGCGCGCCGGGTTACGTCAGCTCGTGGCGCGGCTGCTGCTCTGGCGCGTGGGCGTTGCATGGTATGCCGTCGCGCTGCTGACAATCCCAACGTTCCAGCTGGCCATTTTGTGGCCTTTGAGTGCCGTTGTCGATCCGTTATTCGCGCCGAAATTCCAATGGCAACTCTTGGTTGTGGGACTCATTGCTGCAAGCTTTGAGAAGATCGGTTGGACTGGCTTTGCAACGCCCCAGCTGCTAGCGCAATCAGATTTGCATGCCAGCAATGAGCTGGGCCGAGTTCTTGGCAAGGCCGGATTGTCGTTGGGTGTAATCTAGGCATTCTGGCATTTAGTCGTCGATTTTCGCTACAATATCGATGCCATGGGCGTGACGTGGCCGCTGGAGTTCGCAATGGTCTATCTCGCGACACTAACACCGTACCGGATTATGATGACTTGGATGTACCGCAACACCCAAAGCCGTCTGCTCGCAATCCCGATGCACGTAAGCTTTACCGGTTGGCTGCTTGTCAGTTTCCCTGCGACATCCTTGACACAAAACCTGTTTTAGCAAGTAGCTTTTGCGCTTTCATTGTGGGTCGCGGCGCGGTGGCGAACTGCCCAAAAGAATTTGTTG
>JANNSA010000022.1:0-4831 GCA_031402115.1 Hyphomicrobiaceae bacterium
GGGCGGCTACGCGCACTACGTGAAACTTTCGCTAGCGCAAGGCTACGTGCCCAAGGAACTGGCGGGGGACCTGGGCAAGGGCGCGTTCGAGGTGGAGATCCTGGGCGAACGAAGGACGGCTACGATCATTGTTGATCCGCCGTTCGATCCGAAGGGCGAGCGGATGCGGGGATGAATAGAATAACTGCGCGGACTAACACCAACTATAGAAAAGTAGGCGGTCTTTGGTTGACGCGCCAAGACGCCGTCGCGCGAGTCGAATCATCCTGTGTGCCACTGTTGGCGACAACTGACTGTGCAGACTGGCCACTGCGGTTTCTGGGTTCGGCATTTCTGTACTCTTACGGTGGACGACGATTAGTTGTTTTCACAAAACATCAGCTTCTTGGGGCCGCTCCCAAGGATCTTGCAATTGTGTTGTCGACAGATTCAAGCCGACTTGTTCGAGGTGCCGGGCTTTGTGAGTTTCAGTCACCTCCAAATGCTGATGACGAGTTTGGACAAATTTGCGCTCTGGAGTTCCCATGGTCATGGTCACAGACACCAGGAGTATCGCAGGGCTTTCTGCATCGACCTGACGCTCCGGCTTGGTCGAGCCCGAGCAGTTATATGGTAATAGGATTTCCTGAAGATCGTCGCGTTCTTCATGGAGATGATATGATGCAGAGCGCCTTCTATATTCGAAAGCGAATAGTTGGAACCCTGCAAACCTCTTGGTTGTCAAATCTTCCCTATTTGAAGACGTCTGACATAAGTCGAGTTGGTGGATTTAGTGGAGGGCCTGTGTTTGAAGTGGATGGGCCGTCGAGTGAAATATTGTTCAGAGGAATAGTGATAACTGGTAGTAATGGAATTTTACGATTTGTGCCATGGATTGTCGTCGACGAACTGGCAGCGAGAAACCTGCTCAAGCCTTCCAAGGAGGTAATTAGAATTGACGAAGTACCTTTGCGACGCGTGAATGGATAGAGAGGCAATCATACCTATGACAATCCAACGCACCTTCACGATCATTCTCGAACCGGCCGAGGAGGGTGGCTTCATCGTCACCGTTCCCGCGCTGCCAGAGGTTGGAACGTGCGGCGATACCAAGGCTGAAGCGCTGGCTGTGGCGCGCGAGGCCATTGAACTCGCTGTGGAACACGGGCAGGCAAGCGTCAGCGAGAGTCCGTCAAGGATTGCACGTATCGCGAATGTTGCGGTCACCACACCCTTGGCTATGTTCGTTGCTCGTGAAAGGAACCGAACATGAATCAGCAAACAGTCGTCAACTTGCTCGCGGCTCGTCATCACGAGTTCGCATCTCTCGGCGCGACCGGGCTGTTTCTATTCGGCTCGCGGGCACGCGGCGATCACCGCGCAGACAGCGACATAGATCTGTTCATCGACTATCCTACCGACCGGGTACCGAACCTGTTCCAACTCATTGAACTTGAGCTGGCACTTGCAGCCGAATTCGGCGTCCCCGTCTCGATCACGACCCGGCCTAGTCTGCACCCGCTGATGCGCGACACGATCGAACGTCAAGCTGTGCGCGTGATGTGATGCCACACGATCCCCTCATCGCACTTGTCGACGCCCTTCGCGAGATCGCTTTTCTTGAAGCCTTGGTGGCTAAGACGACGCGGGAAGCATTCTCGTCGGATGCGATGGCTTATCGTGCCGCAGCGTACGCCATCCAGACACTATCCGAAGCGGTGCGGCATCTCCCGGCAGAATAGCTGGCGGAGCACCCAACAATTCCGTGGGGTGCGATCAGGTCAACCGGAAACAAGATCCGTCATGAGTACTTCCGGCTCGACGATGCGATTCTTTGGCAAATCATGTCGCAGGATATCGCGGTCGTCAGGGACGCTCTGGTTTCTATGCAAGGCACGCACAAGACGTAGCCGGCGCTGGCTCGCAACATCCTCGGCCAGATAACAGCCAGACGACTGTGTCGCTCCATCCTCTACTCAAACCGGGCCGGTACTCTGTCGCTCTGCTGCAAGTCGCCGAACCGCGTGTATTCGCCCTGGAACGACAGCTTGACGGTGCCCGTGGGCCCGTGGCGCTGCTTGCCGATGATGACTTCGGCCATGCCGTGCACGCGCTCCATCTCGGCCTGCCACTTGGCGTATTCATCGGGCTTGTTCGGCGGCGGCTCCATGCGCGAGATGTAGTACTCCTCGCGGAACACGAAGATCACGACGTCGGCATCCTGCTCAATGGATCCGGATTCGCGCAAGTCCGAAAGTTGCGGGCGCTTGTCCTCGCGGTTTTCCACCTGGCGCGACAGCTGCGACAGAGCGATGATCGGCACCTGCAGTTCCTTGGCCAACGCCTTCAGGCCGGTGGTGATCTCGGTAATCTCCTGCACGCGGCCCTGCGACTTCGTGTTGTTGGAGCCCGACAGCAGCTGCAGATAGTCGACGATCAGCAGGTTCAAACCGCGTTGCCGCTTCAGCTTGCGGGCGCGGGCGGCAAGTTGCGCGACGGTAATGCCACCGGTTTCGTCGATGTAGAGCGGCAGTTGGGCGATGCGGGCCGAGGCATCGCGCAGGCGGCGGAATTCTGGCTCGTCGATCATGCCGCGGCGGATCTTTTCCGACGAGATCTCGGCCTGCTCGGCGAGGATGCGCGTCGCCAATTGCTCTGACGACATTTCCAGCGAGAAGAAGCCGACGACACCGCCATCGACCACCTTGTCCGTCCCGTCAGCCTGCCGCTCCGTGCGGTGGGCGTTGGCGACATTGAAGGCGATGTTGGTGACCAGCGCCGTTTTGCCCATGGCGGGGCGGCCGGCGAGCACGATCAGGTCGGAGCGCTGCAGACCGCCCATCTTGCCATCAAGATCGCGCAGGCCCGAGGCGATGCCCGACAGGCCGCCGTCGCGCTGATAAGCGGCGTTAGCCATTTCAATGGCCGTGACGAGGGCGCTGGAAAAGCTCTCGAAGCCCTTGCCGTATTTGCCGGTTTCGGCCAGCGAATACAGCTTCTGCTCGGCGTCTTCAATTTGCGCCTTGGGCGGCAGATCAACGGGCGAATCGTAGGCGGCGTTGACGACATCTTCACCGATGCCAATCAACTGGCGGCGCACCGCCAGATCATAGATGATCCGGCCATAAGCTTCGGCGTTGATGATGGTAGTGGCGCGGGCGCCAAGCCAGCCGAGATATTGCGGCACCGACATGTCGCCAATCGGTTCGAGGTTTTCCACGAAGGTGCGCAAGGTTGTCGGCGAAGCCAGCTTGCCTGACTGGATCAGCTTGCAGGCGATCTCAAAGATGCGCGCGTGCAACGGATCGTAGAAATGGTCCGGCGTCAGGAATGTGGAAACGCGATCCTGCGCCTCGTTATTGACGAGCATGGCGCCAAGCAAAGCCTGCTCCGCCTCGATATTGTGCGGGGCATTGCGAATGATGGGCAGGGCCGACTCGGCAAAACCTGAGGCAGCCAGCTGCGGGAGAAGCTGGGTGAGTGACATAGCCTGAGAGTAGTGTGATTCGGGCGGGCCGCGAGCTCCGGTATTGGAACGCAAGTGCGCTGTCCCCGCTATCCACAGCCCCGCCGTTTCGCGCTTGACCGTGGCTTTTCGGAGGGAATCTCGTTGACGTCAAGCATGCTTGGATATACGTTGTTAATACGCGACAATTCAGCAGCTCCGGGAACAAAGTTCCAACCCAATGGCCACCATCCTCGAACGTGACAAGATGGTCTCGATGCGCGTTCCCAAGTCCGAGTGGGACCTTATCGACCGTGCCGCCGTAGCTTGTGGTAAGACCCGAACCGCCTTCGTTCTGGATGCCGCCAAGCGTCAAGCCGAGGACGTTCTGAAGGAACGAACCCGGTTCTCGTTCGCTGCCGATGAATGGCAGGCATTGCTGGCTCAACTTGATGCTCCCGTGTCGCCGGGGGAGCGTCGCAAAGTGGCGAAACTGTTGACAGAGACGCCACAGTGGGAACGCGGGGAATGAAGCCGCCGGTGCCGCTTTCTGAAGTTCACATCATTGATCGCTTCGATTGCGGCAATCCAACTCTGAATGACTGGCTCCGGCAACGGGCCTTGCCAAATCAACTGAGCGGCGCGACGCGCACCTTCGTTGTCTGCGGCGACTTTGACAGTGTCATCGCCTACTATGCCCTGGCAGTTGGCTCCTGTGAACGCTGTGCGGCCCCCGGTAACCTCGGCCGCGGCATGCCCGATCCCATTCCGATGGTCATTCTCGCGCGTCTTGCTGTCGATGTCTCAGGCCAATTGCGCGGCCTCGGTCGCCAGTTGATTGCCGATGCAGTCATGCGCACTCTCCAGATTGCTGAGCAGGCTGGCGTCCGTGGCTTGCTGGTCAGCGCCATCGACGCGGCCGCCGCCACGTACTATCAGCGGCTCGGCTTCGTACCCGCCAGGCAAGGGGGCGACATCTTCATGCTGCGGCTGTCCGTGGCGCGTGACGTGTTGCACCCATCCAAATGAGAGTCCATCAGGCGTCATAACCCTAGTTCGCTGTGCGATCCGAGTCGTACCAGTTGCAGTGTCGCAGCATCCGGCTTGGCGTATATCAGCACGAGGTCAGGCCGGAGGTGGCAATCGCGGAAATCGGCCCAGTCGCCGGTGAGCGGTTGGTCGCGGTAGCGCGGCGGCAACGGTGCGTCCTCGGCCAACAGGTCGACGGCCTTGCTCAACAGGACGTCGAGCTGCTTGCCAGCTCGCGCTTAGGACACCTTCAACGATAACCGCTACGGCTTTTGACCGGTGCGCGGCTTGATCGTGTAGTTCCATTCAGGATGGAAGGTGTCACCTTCGATGTCGAGGAGCTTCATCTCGGCCTTCTTGATCCGGATGCCTTTCTCG
>JANNSA010000023.1:0-2543 GCA_031402115.1 Hyphomicrobiaceae bacterium
AAGCGTGGCCAGAACATACGAATTGGCCCCCGCCGCATCGAGACTGACTGCGTCGACTTTCTCGGGGCTGGTATTGTTCAACGTTAGCTGGCTGCTGCCAGGGCCCGATTGACGGAGCACGTCAGCCGGCAGCACGGCCGGTGCCGCATAGGGCACCGAGACGTTCTCGTTGCCGGCGCCCGTTGCCAGGTAGAAATCGCCGGCCCACGCTTGGCCGGCAGCAAAACCCAGCCGCAAGCCGGCCGTGACTGGCACGTCCTGGACCGCCCCAGGAGCTAGTCGTGCCAACGGCGTTTGCGTGCTGTCTTCGGCGATGCCCAACACGATCAATTCGGTTGCCGTCGTGTTTGTGACTGTCAGTGTTGGACCCGCCGGCAACAAAGGCTCGGCCTGGGCTGCCTGAATGGGCACCGATACCGCCTCTGCGGCCAGTCCCGTGACCGTATACGCTTCGCCGAGCCACGAACCTCGCTGGGAGAAACCCAAACGGTTGCCCGGCTCTGCAGCTACCTCGGCGGTTTCGCCAGGTTTGATGTTCAGCAGCGGTGTTTGTAAATTTTCGCTGTTGATAGAAATAACGCCGATCTCATCGGCTGAGCTATTCGTTACGCGCACAGTGCCAGCTTCTGTCTGGCCAGCCGGTTTAGCCTCACTTGCCACCGTTTGGCCTTGTGCACCGGCAGCTGGCAACGCTTGCGCCACGTCGAGGAATGTCACCGGCGTATCCGAATCGGCTATTCGGATGACGAGAGCACCATCGGATAATTGCGGCGCTATTGCCGTCATAAATGCCTGGGCCTGGCGCGGTGTTACCATGACAGTGCCGAGAACAATTGTGATCAACAGCAAGCAGCACAGCCTTACAGCACTGCGCGGCCACCCAAGGCACTTCACCATCTTCACACCGTTAGTTTCAGAACCAGCGAAACTAATGCCTTGACAGCCAATCGTCGTGACGCTCCGTCACCACCAGCCGACGGGCCGATCGCCATTGTCGATGTCCGCGAAGGCCAAGCCGACCGCAGAATACTACCTCAGCGTAACCGCTCATCCAGAGCAATACAATGCAATTACGCCGACCTGGTTGCTTCCAGCCGGGCGACTTTCACAAATCGCACTTTACTTGCACTCTCATCCAGTTTCCGGCTGCCTGAGCAAGCCTGGCTGACATTCTCCCATCCGCTAACACAGGCGTGCCAAGCCTTACGGGAGAGCTGCAAAAGTCAGCAAGTGTGAAGGGTTTCGGGTCACGGCCCATCATGGACGATGCCGCTGGTACTGAGTGTCGTCGTTCGCCCCAGGGAAATAACCCGCGCGAGGTATGAACCAATAATGCAGTGCACAACGCGCTCGCCAGCCAGATGAGCTGAGCCGGCGGTTCTTGCAACACAGGTGTTGCACTGCGGCACTTCGCCAGCCAGGGTCAGAAGCGGCCGTGCCCAGTACATACGTGCCATGGCACCTGTTTCCCCAGCTGCGGACATGCCAGCACGGTCGTCGAGGTTGGCGGCGACAGAAATCATCGCTCAGGCCCGCCAGCGCGAGCTGACCGGCAACCGGCGCGGGGGCCATGGGATCAGCAGGCTGTTGCTGCAGCTGATCCGGGATTGCACGGTTTGCGTGCGAGCGCTCATGCTGCGGCAGGTTCTGGCACAGCGCGATTGGCAGGGTCGATTGACCGGGGAGCGCGTCCACCCCGATGGCCAGTTCGCGATGGCTATGACCAGCCGACATCCGCCCGGCTGATCGAATTGGCGCTCCGGCGACGCGCAGGGTGGCGCCGCGCCCGCTCCGAGTGGCAACCGCCCGCCTCGCGCACCATGGACGAACCTTGCTGGGGTGTGCTCCATTGCGGATCAGGGCCGCATGACGGTCCAGCCAACAGCAAGAAACGACGGAACCTCGCATCATGCCCGCACCTGGAATGCTGACGCTCGAAGCTCTGCGCGCCCTCGTCGACAAGGGCGCGATCGACACGGTGGTGGTCGCGTTCACGGATCTGCAGGGGCGGTTGCTCGGCAAGCGCTTCCATGCCCGGCACTTCGTCGACAGCGCCTGGGAGGAGACGCATGCCTGCAATTATCTGCTGGCGCTCGACATCGATATGGAGCCGGTGCCGGGCTACAAGGCGGCGTCGTGGTCGAAGGGCTATGGCGATTTCACGCTGAAGCCAGACATGGCGACGCTGCGGATAACGCCGTGGCTTGCAGGCACGGCGCTGGTGCTGGCCGACGTGCAGGACCATCACAGCCATGCCGACGTGCCGCATAGCCCACGCGCCATGCTGCGGCGGCAGGTGGAACGGCTGAACGGGCGCGGTATCAAGGCGTTCGCGGCGTCGGAGCTGGAGTTCTTCCTGTTTGACGAGAGCTATGAGGCGATTGCCGACAAGGGCTTTCGCAACCTCAACACGGCTGGGCGCTACATCGAGGACTACCACACCTGCAGACCAGCAAGGAGGAGCCGTATATGCGCGCGCTGCGCAACGGGCTGGCCGGGGCCGGCATCACTGTGGAGAATTCAAAGGGCGAGTGGGGGCCGGG
>JANNSA010000024.1:0-2140 GCA_031402115.1 Hyphomicrobiaceae bacterium
CGGCAATGACGGTGTGATCGGCGGCGCTGGCAACGACACGCTGTATGGCGGCGACGGCGTTGACCGGGTGGCTGGCGAAGACGGCAACGACGTTGGCTATGGCGAGGCTGGCAACGACCTCCTGTATGGCGGCATTGGCAATGACACGTTGGACGGCGGCGCCGATGACGACCGGTTGGAAGGGGAGGCTGGGCGCGATATTCTGAAGGGTGGCCTTGGCAACGATAAGCTGCTTGGCGGCTCTGACAACGACACGTTGACCGGAGCCGACGGCAAGGATCGCCTGGCGGGGGACGCCGGCGCTGACCGGCTCGAAGGCGGCAACGGCGATGATCACCTTGACGGCGGCGTTGGCAATGACCTGCTGATCGGCGCCATCGGCCGCGATTTCCTGATCGGTGGCAAGGATAGTGACCGGCTCGAAGGCGGCCTGTCAGCGGACACGCTGACCGGTGGCGACGGCAATGACGTGCTGCTCGGTGGCGATGCTGCCGACATCCTGTTTGGCGAGGCCGGCGCCGACCGGCTGGACGGCGGTGCTGGCGCCGACCGGCTGACGGGTGCGGCCGGTCGCGACACCCTAATTGGCGGCACAGGCGCCGATACCTTCCTGTTCGCCGACGGATTTGGTTACGACATCATCCGTGACTTCACGCGTGGCGTCGACACCCTCGACGTTGATGGCGTCACCGGTCTGACTGGCTTCGCCAAGCTGAGCATTCGCGATACCGTCGATGGCGCTCTGATCACCTTCAATGGTCAGACCATCTTGCTGAACAATGTCGAAGCCAGCGTCCTCGACCTGACGGATTTCGCGTTCGGCGTGTAGCGATAGGCGGTTCAGAATTGCCAATTGCGATTGGTGCCACGCACGGCCTACCCTCCGCTGGGCATTTCTGTCTGGAGGCTCGCTGGCATGTCACCTACCCTTGCCGTTTCCACCTGGTCGGTTCACCGGGCGCTCGGTTTGACCTACCAGCAGAGCCCGGAGAACAGCTCAGGGATAGCGGAAGCGAGTTTCGTGCCGGGTACCTGTCGCCTCATTGACCTGCCCAGGGAATTGCAGCGCCATGGCTACGCCCGCGTCGAGATTTGTCATTTCCACTTGGCCAGCCGCGAGCCCGCTTATCTTGCAGACATCCGCAATGCCTTCGCGGCGGGCGGCGTCACGATTCAGACGCTACTGATTGACGACGGCGACCTGACGCATCCTGAACAGCGCGCGCGCGACCTCGATTGGATCGCGTCGTGGGTCGAGGCGGCGGCCGTGCTCGGCGCCGCCAACGCTCGCGTCATCGCCGGCAAGAGCAAGCCGACGGAAGACAACCTCGCCATGTCAGTAGAGGGCTTGCGGCGGCTTGGGCGACTCGGCAAAGCGCGCGGTATCCGTGTTGTCACCGAGAACTGGTTCGATCTAACGGCGACGCCGCGCGCAGTCGGCTTCATCCTTGACGCTTTGGATGGCGAGGTTGGCTTCCTCGCTGACATGGGCAATTGGCAAGGTCCGACAAAGTACCAGGACCTAAGGGCAATTTACGCTCGCGCCGAGTTCAGCCACACCAAGGCGCATTTCCACGGGGAGATGATGGACCAGGTCGATTTCGAGGCCTCGCTGCAGGCGGCCATCGCGGCCAGTTACGCTGGTCCGCATACCCTTGTTTTCGAAGGTGAAGGCGACGAATGGGCTGGACTGGCCACCGAACGCGCCGTGGTCGAAGCAGTCTATGCAAACGCTTAAGCCGATCGCGTCTTGGTCACCTCGCAGCGTCCATTCCGATGCCCGATCGACAACTTATGCCAACCTTCGTTGACTTTGACCGATGACACCCACCGCCGTCATCGCGGCGAAGGAGCGTGTGAACAAATCGGCCAACGGCACGAATTGTCATGGCCGTGCAGGCGGCCACCCACGACACGTCTCACTTTGTGACTTCGCCGCGATTGCGCAAATTGTTGAAACACCGAGCTTTCCATCTTTGGCCGCTGGTTTTGCGTTGACGTGCCGTGGGTGGCCGACTGCGCGGCCCTGACCGTGCGGGGGAGGGTTCGATTGGTTTCGGCAAAGGGCTCGAAGGCCAGGACCCGCGCCACCCGCCGCGTGCGCAAAACCAGCGGCCAAAGATGGAAAGCGCGGTGGTTC
>JANNSA010000025.1:0-4069 GCA_031402115.1 Hyphomicrobiaceae bacterium
TACCAATTCTACCGTCGAAATCGCAATCGGCACTCCCGCGCAACTTCCGCCGGAATGCCCGACCACCTCAGCTACACCCGCTGGTCCCGCCGCAGGTGTCGCACTTCATGCAGGTGCCGTTGCGGACCAGGGTGAAGTTGCGCGGGAGTGCCAATTGCGATTTCGACGGTAGAATTGGTACACTGTCCCTGGTTTTCCACTGTCCCCGGTTTTCCAGGGGTGATTAGGGGCGACAGGACCATAACCACGCTTGACAAGCGAGACATACGGTCGCAAGTTTCGTTGAACGACAAGAAACAAAGTTTACATATGGCGCAGCGTCGCCGATGCAGCCTGGGGAGGCAACTCATGTCTGACAACGCGCACAGTTCGCGTATTGATTCCATGTATCAAGGTGATTGCCGCTGGGCCTATGCCCTGCTGGCTGGCCTTTGGCTGTCGGTGCTGTTCGTGCTGCTGGCGGTGAGCACCTTCGCGTCGAGCGAAGTCCTGCTGGCACTCGCCATCGCTGGCGGTCTGGTGCTGCTGTTCAACACAGCGTCGATCTTCGCCATGACCCGGCATTATTCGGAAGATCGCACCAACATCTATGGCCTCGACATTCACTATCTCGACCAGAACCGGCGCTAGGCGCCTCCTCATTCCTGAAAGGGTACGAGCATGGCCGCTCAACGCTATAAGCCACCGGTGCAATCCGGCGCCGGACAGTTCTTCGATTCCCTCATCATTCTCGCGCTGGTTTTCCTTGCGCTGTTTTCACCGCTGATCCTCGGGCTCGCGGGCGGCGGCAAAGTCGACCTGAAGTTCAAGGATGCGGCGGGCATCGAAAAGCCCTGGGCTGAACTGGCGCCAGCCGAAAAGACCTGGGCGACGCTGGGCCAGAACGCAACCATGCAGGCCCAGTGGGAAAAGCTCGGTCAAACGCCAGACACCGCCGCCCCGATGATCGCGTCGCGCTACGACTATTCGTTCAGCTGGGCGCAGCTGCTG
Organism: Hyphomicrobiaceae bacterium; assembly: GCA_031402115.1. GTDB lineage: Bacteria > Pseudomonadota > Alphaproteobacteria > Rhizobiales > Hyphomicrobiaceae > JANNSA01. Next base: position 991 of record JANNSA010000025.1, read on the forward strand.
CTCACGGCAATCGTTGTGATTGGCTATTTCGGCTTCCTGATCATGTTCTCGAAGAAGGAATATGAGGAAGTCATCGCTGAAAAATTCGGCAACACGTAGGGGCAATGACCATGGAATGGTTCACAAGCATGTTCCCAATCCCCTCGACGCCGAACCCGATTTGGTTCGCGCTGGAATGGGGCGCCTACATCGTCTCGGCCGTTCTCATTATTTGGATGGTGGTCGACATGCTGCGGACGGACGCGGCCTACAGCGAGGATCTGCTGCAGTCGTCGCGTGAAGGCGAGATCGAGGACTGATCCGGGCAGCTTGTGCTGCCATCGCGCTATCAGCCGGCAAAGACCGGATCAGGACTTCAGGGAGGACAACAAACATGGCCACAACGGCTGCGGCGCCTGGCGCCAGCAAAATCAATCTACTGCGCGTGCTCGGCCCCGTCCATGTGTGGGGCTTGGGCGTCGGCATTGTGCTTGTGGGTGAATTCAGCGGCTGGAACTTCGCGGTCGGTAAGGGCGGCGCACTGGCCGTGCTGCTGGCCTGCTGGGTTGCTGGACTGCTGTATACCTGCGTGGCGATGATCGACTCGGAAGTCACATCGACAGCAGCGGCCGCTGGCGGCCAATACGCCCAGGCCAAGCACATTGTTGGCCCGTTGATGGCGTTCAATGTCGGTCTCTATCTGGTCATGGCCTATACGATGCTGGAAGCGGGCAACGCGTTGACCGCAGGCTTCCTGGTGCAATACGCCGCGACATTGATGGGGGTCGAGGGGGTCAACTACCAGCCCTATGCCATCCTGGCGATCGCGGCGCTGGCGTTCCTCAATTATCGCGGCGTGCTGGCGACCCTCACATTCAACTACATCATTACGGCGATCGCATTTGTCTCGATCCTGGTGCTGTTCGTGATGGCGCAACCTTGGGCGCCGGGTGCCGTGTTGCATCACAAGGAGCTGCTGACTGGCCTGCCCTATGGCTGGATCGGCGTGATCGCCGCGCTGCACTTTGCTCTCTGGTTCTTCCTCGGCATCGAAGGCACGACCCAAGCCGCCGAGGAAGTGCGTTCACCCGCCCGCGCTTTGCCGCTCGGCACCATGACCGGCATGATCACGTTGTTGATTGCGGCCACGCTGACTTGGTACGTGGCCGCTGGTCTGCTGCCGTGGGAATATCTGGGCACGGTCGCCAACTACACGCCGCTGTTTGATGCCGCCCGGGTCATCGGCCAACCCTGGCTAATGGTGCTGCTGTTTGTCGGTACGCTGTTCTCGGCGCTCGCTTCGGCCAATGGCTGCATCAACGATGCGTCGCGCGCCTGGTTCTCAATGGGCCGAGATAGCTATGTGCCGAGCTGGTTCGGTGCCGTGCACCCGGTCAACCGCACGCCGTATCGGGCGATCGTGTTCCTGCTGCCGATCGCGCTGGCCTTCGCATTAAAGGTGCCGCTCGATCAGATCATCACCTTCTCGATCCTGTCGGGCTTGCTTGGCTACACGTTCATGTCGTTCAACATGATCATGTTCCGCAACAAGTGGCCGCTCGACTCGATCAAGCGAGGCTATGTGCACCCGTTCCATCCGTTGCCGGCCTTGGTGCTGATGCTGTTATGCGCCGTCACCTATTTCGCGATCTTCCTGGGCTATGGAACCCAGCTGCTGGCCATGCTGGCCTTCTACATCATCATCTCGTTCTGGTTCGCGTTCCACCGCTACCAGTTCGTCAAACGTGGTGATCAGTTCACGATGTCCTGGCCAAGGCCCAAGGGCTACTGAGGTTGAGTTTGGTACTTTCGCTTGAGATCCCTGGAGGACGGCCGTGAACAGCTTCACGGCCGTCTTTGCGTTGGGGCTAGCCGTTTGTGCTGGCTTGCTGGCGCTCGTCTGGTCCTACCGGGATGCCAGCCGCGCACGGCTGGCGCTGCGGCTGGCAAAAGTTGCCGAGCTCGAACGCGTACTGGAGCAGCCAAGACTGGAGCACCGGGCGGTCGATTTTCCCGTTGTGACCGGCCGCTGGCGGGGCATGGATGCGCGCATAGAGCTGCACACCGACGCCATCGTCATGCGCAAGCTGCCAGCATTGTGGCTGCTGGTCACACTCAAGACACCGCTCAAGATCGATGGCGCCATCGCCGTCATGAAGCGCCCGCTCAATACCGAATACTGGTCGCCATTTGATCGCTTGTCCGACCGGCTGGACCGTCCCGGGCATTGGCCCGAGCACACCAATATCCGGTGTCAGGGCGCCGACGGCCCCAGGCTGATCAGTGTGCTTGAAAAGCATCTCGACTTACTGGCTGATGCCAAGGGCAAGGAAATCCTGATCACGGCGAAAGGCGTGCGGCTCGCCTGGCTGGCTGAGGAAGGTGACCGCTCGTCTTACTTGATTGGGCGCCAGGTCGCGTTTTCGACGGAGCCCGTTCCTGGCGAGCTGGCTGAGCTTATGCTTGAACGCTGTAGGGTCATGGCGATTGAGGTGGGCTAATGCCAACACGCACCTGTGGGCCAATAGAAAGACCCGGGACAGCTTGTTCATATTCGCTAAAGACTCGTGCGACCAACGACCAGCGCGACAACGAATATGAACAAGTGGACCGGTCTCCCTCGATATGCGGGAGCGTCTAGGCTGTAGCGACGGAGGTGCGACATGACCGAGAACCCGGCCAGCAGTAAGAAACCGCCAAACCCCTTTGCGGTGCTGGCTGCGGCGGCCGTGCTGCCGGCCTCTGGACAGCTGTGGCTCGGCCAGGCCCAGCGAGCGCTGACCTTCCTGTTCTTCATGCTCGTATTCGGCTGGCTGACAACGCTCTATGCGCCGCCCGAAGCCAGCTTCATTGGCCAGCACGCCGGCGGTTTTTTTGTCTACGCGCTGTCGGTCATCGACGCCTATCGCACGGCGCGGGTCAAGCAGCTGGCATGGTCCACCGCAACCCGCTGATTGATCTCCTGCCGCACCTGCCGCTCGACTGACTTCGACTGAGGCAACTGCATACTGACGCCAACCACCAATTTGGTTGCTCTCTCATTATCAAGCCACCGGCACGTAGGGGTGAACGGATGAACGTCGCACGGCGAAGGGGCCAC
>JANNSA010000026.1:0-1845 GCA_031402115.1 Hyphomicrobiaceae bacterium
AATGCTCTTCGAGCGCCTCTTGAATACGCGGCTCGACAATGGCTTGAATGGTGCAGCAGGCGCGCACCTTGCCCTGGATGAGCTGCATCCGCTTTTTGATGATGAGTTGCGGCGCTGCCATGACCCTAAAGCCCCTGATCCAAAATCGTCCCCGGCCGCGACCCTAGCTGCCGCACATTTCCAAAGCCCCGGAAAAGTCCCTGCAATTTTATGGGTTCAGGTGGAATTGCCGCCGCCCGGCTCATCGCTTTTCGGGCTTTTCAAGCGCTTGCGAGCGTCTATGACGTGAGGCACAGCCTCGTAGCTTTCCGGCATCCTGCCGCCGATGTCAGCGATCGTTTGGCGGATTTTTTGCCCGACACCGCGATGCGTGCGGTTGGCGTTGTCCTTGCCCTTGATGTTGTCGCGGCGGAGCTTCTCTTCCGTCTGCGTCGCAAGGAACAGGTTGGCCGCCAGCTCTCCGCTCGGCATGTGATCGAGAATGTCGGCTTTCGCGGGTAACTTTTTGCGGCGCTGAATGCCGGTGCGATCGAGACCGCCGTAAAGCCCCTTGTAGCCTTCGTTCTTGAAGATCGCGTAGTCGATGGGTTTCTCAACGCCGGCGGCCCGCGCAGCGCTGGCTAGAGATTTATTGTGGCCCTTGATCTCGTCGCGCAACAACACGCGCTTTTCGTCTTCGGACAGCGCAGGAGCAGCGGCCGCTGTTTGATCTGCAACTTCCTGCCGCCGCGTCTGCACGGCGAAGTAGGTCTGTGCAGCTGCAATTTCGGACTTGCTGGGATCGCCATTGAGCGCAATCAAATAGCATGCAAATCGCGTTAGCTCACAATCGGAGACGCCGCGCTCAACACCTGAACCGACCGTAACCATTTTCGTAACGTCACGAAAATGGTCGCTGACGGACTCTCCGCTGTTTGTGCAGGCGAGCTTCGCCCGCTCGATGGCTGACGAAAAATTCTCCCAGCGTTGATACCCCAACAGCGGCGCCAGCTCGCGCGCCAGCCAGAACTGCATGTCCTCGGTGTCGGTGTGCGCCGCCGCCTCGAACGCATCGAGCAATTTACCGATTGCCGCGCCTTTCGAGGTGCGAGGCACTGACTTTCCGGGGTCGTCGGCCATCGCATCCTCCCGTTTGAGAGCAATGGGTGTTCTTATAATGTTCCTATGCTGATTTCAACTCTGAAACGCGCGATCTCCCCAATTCTCAACGTCTTGCGCTTACTTTTGGGACTTACCGGGCTCGGGTGAAGGTTCCGTCAGCTTGAACGATGCGAAATACTTTTCCGTCGTCTCCGACCGCTCGGCGGCCTTCGAAACGATCGCGATGATCTGATAGATCCGGTTATTGGCGATGACCATGCGGCCGCGCCAGACCATGCCCATAACGTCCGCTGTGACGTCGCGCGCCTGGTGCCCGTTGATCTCGATCTTCGTTTCGCTCCGAAGCTTTGCGGACAGCCCGTCGAGATTTCTGTCGCGGATGTTGTCGAGCGACTGGGACACGTCTTCCGGTGCGACGCTGGCGTTCGGCATGTCCCAGACCGTTACGTCATAGGCGGCAGCAGGCGAGGCCACGACGTAGGTCCGGATCTTGCCGCCGTCGTCGCCACTTTCTTCCTTAAATTCGGCTTTGCCCGGGAGCTCAACCTGAAAACCGAGACCGTCCGGTTTCACGAGTTCCCACGATTGGGCGGAGCATTCGGCCGAGAGCGCTGCGAGCGCGACTAGAAAAGCAAAGATTTTTCGCATGAAAGCCTCGACGCATGCCGCAAATAGTCAGCGAGTTTAGCGGCCGTCGATTGCGCTAGGCAATGCCAAGCTTTCAAGGCGGCTAACGCCCGCTTG
>JANNSA010000027.1:0-5744 GCA_031402115.1 Hyphomicrobiaceae bacterium
GCAGGATCGCAGCCAACCCCCATTTGATCGGTTTATCCATAGCTTGCCAACATACCGGTCATTGCCGTCCCAATCGTAATTGCTCACCCGTTTCGGCGCGCCGAAACGGGTGAGCAATTACGCCTGACGCACATCAGCGGCATCGCGAGTACGTCAAGGCGCTCCAGCACCGGGGCGTGAGTTGCATCATGGGTCACTTCAAGAGTAAGCCGCAGAAGTGCAAGTCCTGCGGTGCCGAGTGGATATCGCATGAGGAGAAGGAAACCGATGTGCATATCGCGGCCCGGCTCGTCGCCGACGCCTATGAGAACCGGTTCGACAGGGCGCTTCTGATCACAGCAGACAGCGATCTCGTGCCTGCGCTGAGCATTGTGAGCGCCGCATTTCCGGCGAAACAACTCTTCGTCATAGCGCCGCCGGGCCGATTCAATCATGCCAGGAGCCTGAACACCAGGATGGTTATCACTCCCGGACGACTGGCCAAGTGCCTTCTGCCGGAAACGGCGAAGGGTTCTGACGGAACGGCGCTGTTCCAGCGGCCCAGGAACTATGCGTCGCAACCCTCCGTCAAAGAGCCTCCGAAAAGTGATCCGCCATGAGCGAATGAAGCATTGTGAACCGGCCTGAAGACGTCCTGGCTATGCAAGCCGCCGCCTTTTTCGACCGGCTGAAGGAGTCTAACCACTTGAACCGGGCCACATCTCGCGATGCGGCCCGGCCCGTCTCGGGGGAGACTAACCTCAAGCCCTAGTAATTATACGCCCGCTCCCCATGATCGACGACGTCCAGCCCCTCGCGTTCGCCGTCGTTCGGCAGCCGCAGGCCCATGGTCATGTCGATCAGCTTGAACAGGATCAGCGAGCCGACGCCCGACAACAGCAGCGACACCAGCACGGTCTTGACCTGGATCATCACCTGCGTTGACGAGTAGGCGGCGACCAGCAGCTCGCCGGGCTTCGTCAGGTAGTCGCCGACGCCGGTGCCGCCGAGTGCCGGATCGACCAGGATGCCCGTGGCGATGGCGCCGATGATGCCGCCGACGCAGTGCACGCCGAACACATCCAGGGAGTCGTCATAGCCGAACATCTTCTTGACGCTGGAGCAGAAGAAAAAGCAGACGGCGCCGGCCACCAAGCCGAGCACGATAGCGCCCATCGGGCCGGAGAAGCCGCAGGCCGGCGTCACTGCGACTAGACCGGCAACAGCGCCGGAGACCAGTCCGAGCAGCGACGGCTTGCCCTTCAACAGCCATTCCACCATCACCCAGGAGATTGCGGCGGCGGCGGCGGCGACGAAGGTGTTGATCATGGCGAGCGCCGCCGTGCCGTTAGCTTCCAGGTTGGAGCCGGCATTGAAGCCGAACCAGCCGACCCACAGCAGTGCCGCGCCGATCATCGTCATGGTCAGCGAATGCGGCGCCATGGCTTCCTTGCCGTAGCCGATGCGGCGGCCGGCGACGATGGCGCCAACCAGGCCAGCGATGCCGGCATTGATGTGCACCACTGTGCCGCCGGCGAAGTCGAGCGCGCCCCATTGATAGAGCAGGCCGGCGTCCTTCAACGCCAGGTCATAGGCGGCTTGGCCAGCGACCTTGTCAGTGGCGGCGGCGAAGTCGGTGGCGGCCTTGGCCCAGGCGTCGGGGCCGCCCCAGTACCAGACCATGTGCGCCATCGGCAGGTAGATGAAGGTGACCCACAAGAAGACGAACACCACCAGCGCCGGGAAGCGGACGCGCTCAGCGGTAGCGCCGACGATCAGCGCCGGCGTGATGCAGGCGAAGGTCATCTGGAACATGATGAAGACGTATTCGGGAATGTAGACGCCGTTGGAGAACGTCGCGGCCATCGTTGTGGCGTCGACGCCCCTCAAGCCGATCTTCGAGAAGCCACCGATATAGTCGTTGTAGGCGCCGCCATTGGTGAAGGCGAGCGAGTAGCCATAGGCGACCCAGATCAGCATCACCATGGCGGTGATGAAGAAGACCTGGGTCAGCATGGAAAGCATGTTCTTGGTGCGTACCAGGCCGCCATAGAACAGCGCCAGACCCGGTATGGTCATCAGCAGCACCAGCACAGTGGCGATCATCATGAAGGCGGTGTCGCCTTTGTTGATGGTCGGCTCTGCGGCGAGCACTGGCAATGTCAGGGCGACGAGGCCAAGCGCTGCGGTCGCCAGAACTGGCAGTGCGGCTCGCGCTATGCGGGCGAGTGGCCAGTCGCGGTGATTCTTGGCCCTGCGTGGGTTGCCGCTCGCGCGGGTAGTTTGATCTGTCATATCGATCCCCGTCCTATGATTTTGATTGATTTACAGTGCGTTGTCGTCGATCTCGCCGGTGCGGATGCGCACCGCGTGGTCGATCGGGCTGACGAACACTTTGCCGTCGCCGATCTGACCAGTGCGGGCGGCGGTCTGGATCGCCTCCACCACCATTTCCACGCGGTCGCTCGGCACCACCAGCTTGAGCTCCAGCTTCGGCACCAGGTTCACGACATATTCGGCGCCGCGATAGATTTCCGTGTGCCCTTTCTGACGCCCGAAGCCCTTGACCTCGGTCACCGTCATGCCCTCGATGCCGATGGCGGTCAGTGCCTCGCGCACTTCCTCCAGCTTGAACGGCTTGATGATCGCCGTGACTTGTTTCATCGCTCCACCTCCGATTGGTCGTTGGCTGGCCCGTTGCCACCGCACTCAAGGAGATCGCCAATGCGAATGACGTACCAGTTTCGAGAAAAACTTACAGTCCTATGAAATTGCTACGTAAAAATCAAGTAGCACCACGAATAGGCTTCCAAAACTCAACGCCAATTGTATAAAAAAACAGCAACTTGCTCCAAATATAGTCACTGCCAGATACTTAGGCATATTGATCAAATAGAGTGCGCTCGCACGTGCGTTGGGCTTCCTGCGCCACTGTTCTGATAGTCACGGGTCATCGGCTGGCGTCCTCGGTTGCCTTGGCTGTCATCGACAGCTCGGCGCAACATTGGCCGATCCGCCGGTAGCTGGCGTGTGTGCATGACCAGGCCCAATGGTCGCGACGCATCCCGCTCAAAACAAGCAACAGGTGACGACTGTGTGAATACTTGGATGCAGTCAGAATTTGCCGATTGTCTTGTTTTGCCGCGTCGGCTGGGCTGGTCCGCTGCGTCACCCAACATCCAAGTCCAGCAGCCAAACCCGGTTGGGCAATACCGGCCGGAAGCCAGGAGGCTGCCCCACATTTCCCGTGCGGGCAGCCAGCATGAGATGGGCGGCTTTGGCATAATTCAGGGGATGATCTTGTCATCGTCAAGAACGTCGCTAAATCAGCGCCAGGCGCCGTTCTGAAGAAGGTACACGCATGAGCGACATGGTGTTGATTACCGGCTGCAGCGGCTTTATCGCCAAACGCGTCGTGCTGGACTGCCTCAATGCTGGCTTCGTGGTGCGTGGCACAACGCGGACGCAAGCCTCGGCCGATGCGGTGCGGCAGACCCTGACGAAGTACGGTGCGGACACCAGCCGGTTTAGTGCGATGGAGACGGATTTGACGTCCGATTCGGGGTGGCCCGAAGCAGTGGCGGGTTGCCGGTTTATACTGCATATCGCAGCGCCGTTTCCGCTGCAGCAGCCGCGCGATCGTGAGGCGTTGGTGCCGGAAGCGCGCGACGGCACGTTGCGTGTGCTCAAAGCCGCACGCGCCGCCGGCGTCGAGCGTGTGGTCATGACATCCTCAACGGTGGCCATGGTCTATCGCCGGGATCGGCCGGCAATCCTGAATTTTGGCGAGCATGACTGGACCGACGTCAACTGGTCGGCATTGACTGCCTACATCGTCGCCAAGACACGCGCCGAACAGGCAGCTTGGGCAGACGCCCACGACGCCGGAAACGAAAACGCGCTGGTGGCTATCAATCCTGGCTTTGTGCTGGGTCCCGCCCTCGATTACAAGATTGGTACGTCCTTGGAGGTGATCCGCTTGATCATGAAGGGCAGCTATCCAGCTTTGCCGTCTACGGCCTTTCCCGTTGTTGATGTGCGCGATCTTGCAGCTTTGCATGTTGCGGCGATGACGACGCCAGGCGCCGGCGGGCGTCGCCTTCTCGCCGCCGCAGACACCATGGCCATGAAGGAAATGGGGCAAGCTATTAAAGCGGCGATGCCGGATCACGGCAAGAAGGTCCCCAGCATGGTGCTACCGAATGCAATGGTGCGTCTGATGGCAGTGTTTGATCCGGCGCTGAGAGCCGTGCTGCCTGATATCGGTTGCCGGCCTGTTGCAGACGCGCGCTACGTCACAGATTTGACAGGCGTGCGTTTCCGGCCAGCGGCCGAAGCTGTGATTGCGGCAGCGCAATCCTTGGTCGCCGAAAGGCTGGTTTAAGGAGCAACAGTCTGCCTTTCAGGTTAGCAACTGACGCTTGTGCCCTGAAGCTGCGGTAGGTCTGCCAGGTGGCCGGTGTTCACGTCGAGAATTGAGCTGTGCTGTTATTCCTTATTGCGCCCCGCGCGGCCGCGCATTCCTTGACCTTGGCGGGTGGCGCTTCTATAGGAGGTTCGCCTCGTGGCGGGGTAGCTCAGTTGGTGAGAGCGACGGATTCATAACCCGTAGGTCGGCGGTTCGACTCCGCCCTCCGCTACCAGGCCAAATCTTCAGGCGATAGCTACCAGTCCAGGGCTGGCAGGAGGAAGTCCGGCGACACGTGATGCCCGGTCATTTCTGTTGCAAGTTCCAGATCGCTCAGCCCGATGGACACGCCAGTGCGGACCAGCGCCGTGCCGAGCCCGAAGTGCTGGGCGCCAAAGATATCGTGGGCGAGGCTGTCGCCGACCGCCAGCACACGGGCAGACGACAGAGCGCCCGCGAGCCGCAGGCACTGCCGGTAAATGGCTGCATGCGGTTTGCCGATATAGGTCACCGGGCCGCCAAGCGCCGCATAGGCTGCGGCGATGGCGCCGGGGGCGGGTTGCGGGCCTGTTGCGGTCAGCATTGTGATGTCCGGGTTGGCGCAGAGTGCTGGGATGCCGCGTGCCGCAGCGGCGGCCAGTGCCTGGATCTCATCGTCTAGCGAGCGTTTGGGCGCGTCGCTGCCGAGGATCAGCAGGCAATCGGCTGAGCCGGGGTCGCTGACAAACTCGAGGCCTAGCCCGGTAAAGCCATAGTCGTCGCCACGCTTGCCAACAATATAGGCGCAGGCACCGGCGATAAACGGCGCGCCAAGCTCGCCGGCGCTGAGCATGCGCCACGCCACTTCGCCGGAACTGACCAATCCATCGAAGCTGGCGGGTGCGAATCCCATGCCGTGCAACCGCGCTAGATTGACTGCGGCGCGTTTACCGGAATTGGTCAGCACCAGCACGTGTTTGCCAGCCTGGCGCAGGCCCGCCAAAGCCCGCAAAGCGCTGGGATAGGGCGCGCTGCCATCGTGCAGGACGCCGAACTGATCGAGCAGGAACAGGTCGTAATCCGCTGCGATGGCGCTCAGGCCGGTGACAGCGCGCGGCGGCTGGCTCATGATCCGGCACCGATGCTGTGGCCAATGCCCTGCCAAGCCAGCCGCGCTGTCCCAGCCGCCGCCATCTCGCTGACGGCCGGCACGATCGGCACGCCCATGATGCGGCTGCGGATCGCTGTCCAGGCGGTATTGGCGGCGCCACCGCCGGTATTGCGGATGGCAGTGAGCGGCGGCGCTCCGAGCGTAGCCAGCCGGTCATAGGCCAACCTCTCGATTGCGGCGATGCCTTCCAGCAGGCCTTGCAGGAAG
>JANNSA010000028.1:0-2357 GCA_031402115.1 Hyphomicrobiaceae bacterium
TCGCCGACCAAACCGAGCGCGGCTTCCTCGTTTCAATGGATGACGCCGAGGCGAAGCTGCTGGAAATCCTGACCGTCAACAATCGGCATATGCTGCCTGGCCTCGGCACCGTCACAGCGAAGCGCGCCGAGGATCACGCCAAGGCCCAATATCTGAAGTTCAAGGAAGTTCGCCGCATCCCCGCAGTAAAGGCGCTCAGCGAGGCAGCCAAGGAGATCAAGGCGTTACCCAAACCGACGAAGAAAAGGCGGGGATAATCCCCTCCACTCATGGCTCATGCGCGGCGGCCTTGGTGACAATTGCTAAGCAAAGGGCAGGACCAATCCATGTGGACGGAAGCTGGCGAGATCATCAAGGCGGTGGCGCCCGTCTTTACGGCCAGCGCAGCAGTGGCAGCCGTGTTGATCGGCTACAAGGGGCTGACGAAGTGGCAAGTCGAAATGCTCGGCAAGCGGAAGTCGGAACTCGCCGAGGAAGTTCTGTCCGGTTTCTACCAGATGCGGGACATCATGAGTTCGATAAGGTCGCCGAATGGATACACTGGCGAAGGCGAAAGCAGAAAGTGCGCCGCCAACGAAACACCCGAGATGAAAGCCAAGCTCGATCAGCACTTCGTGACGATCGAACGATATAAGCAGCACATTGAGTTTTTCAGCACTTTCCGTTCGAAGCGATACAGGATGAGGGCGCTGTTTGGACCATCCGCGGAAAAAGCCTTCACCCTCATGGATGAGGCTGTATCGAGTGTCATCACGGCGTCTCGCATGCTCATGATGAGGGTGGGCCCGCAATTGACCCAGCTTGATCCGAAACTCTCTAGCAAATGGGACTATGCCGTTTGGGAGACCGGCGGAGAGAACGACCTCGTTGCCGTCAAGATCAATGAGGCCGTAAAGCTCATCGAGGATGTGTGTCGTCCCATCCTGGTGCTGGACGGCAAGAAATAACCCGGCGCGACGGATGCGATCGAGGCGGGGTGGGGTGGGGCGACTGAGACGAGCGGCAAGCAAATTGTGATCTGGGCGGGCCAGCGCTAGCGGAAGTTAAAATACAAGCGCACGAAGTCCCAGGCTGGCTTGATGTCGAGCCCGCCGTTTTTGCCAACCGTCCACGTGAAGACCAGGAAGCCGAGGAGCGCCGCCAGGAAGGTCACCTGAATCCATTCCTGCTTTCCGAGCCAAGGCGCACGGCTAGTTTCCAGGTTCTTCGCATGGATGCCGAGCGCGCTGGCGAGGTAGGTCGTGCGAGCCGCTTCGTGCTCGCACCGGCTCATGCCCAGTGCCGTTTCAGCCATGATCGCTTTCGCACTGGTAATTGCACCGCGGCGCTCCAATTCCAACAACACGCGGCGAAGCTCGGCGATCAGGATCGACCGATTGCCCACGTAACTGTCAAGATCATCATGAACTAAGTTTTCTATTGTCATACGCCCACCCCCTTCAATTTGTGCGGTGACGCCATGCCTGCGCGAGCCTCTTTGCCGTAGCGTGCCACCATCACTGGCGATCGATGCCGAGTGACGCTCATGATGCTCGTATCTGACGCACCGGCTTCGACTGATGAGACAACGAGCCCGACGCGTCCCGAGTGCCCGCTGTAGGCGCTGGCCTCCTTACGAGCCGTGGCGGGGTCGGTGCCTTCGCGAATGTAATATCGTTCGACAGCGGATTTCACAGCGTCCGAAACGCGATTGGGATGGAGGCGACGATCTGAGACAGTTCCCGCCGGGTCGATGCCGCGGATGAGCGGCGAGCCGGGCTCGATCTTGCCGTGCTTAACCCAGGTCTCGATCACGGCGAAGGCGCTCGGGTTGGTGTCGCGCTCGATGGCTACGGTCTCGGCCTGCTCCTGGCTTGCCTTCGAGCGCAGCAGAGTGACGCGGACTATGTTGCCTTCGATCGACAGAATGCCGAGACCGCCACCCTGCTTTTGGTAGTCGAGCGTGACCAACTCCGAGCGGCGGAGCCCGAAACTGTAAAGCATGCCGACAATGCATGCGTCACGCCGCTCGTGTGGCGTGCGGGCGCACGTGAGGATGTTGCGCAGCATCACGGGTAGCAGTGGCTTGGCCTGCTTGATAACCCGAGCGGTGGTCTCCGAGCGCATGATGCCCTTGATCACCACCACCAGCCCTTTGTTGCGATCGTCGAAGTCGTGTTGCTCCTCGACGTGGGCATACTTGATCGCCGCTAGTGCGCCCCGGATAGTGGCGCGGCTCTTTCCGGCATCGGCACGCTCGGAGAGCCATGCGGCCACGTGTTCTGGATCAGCGCCACCGTGTAAAAATGCCGCTTCGAAAATAGCCGGCACGGTGAGATCCTGGACCAGTTCAGCCGTCTGCGCGAGAGCGGCTTCTG
>JANNSA010000029.1:0-1761 GCA_031402115.1 Hyphomicrobiaceae bacterium
GTGGTCGGGGTCGATGTCGTGAACCTGCCAGGGCGGCGTCAGGCGCTGCCGTACACGTGGAGGTTAGCGCCAGACCTTGTCCCACTTGGCCTTGCAGGCATGCACCTCGGTGAAGTAGCCCACCACCGATTGCAGCGCATCGGCGGCACCGGCCTTGTCACCGAGCTCGTTGGGATCGTTGGTCTTGACCCCAAGCCTGCCCCGGGCGGCCAGGTACTCGGTGGCCAGCTTCTGGTTGGACTGCATCACCTGGTCGTGCAAGGTCGTTCGCAGGGCCGGCTGCGGCGTCGTCGTGCCGGCAAATCGGAACGCCACCGCGTTCTTGCGCGTCGGCGTGAGCCGGGCATGCTGCTGCGGCAGCGCGTGCTCGAACGCTTCGCGCAGCCCGGTGTTCGGAATCGTGATCTCGATGTCCGCGACCAGATCGCCGGGTTCGGACACCTCGCCCCAGCGGAACCCGGTCAGCCACCAGTGCACCTCGGGGCCGCGCTGGAACAGCGTCGTGCCGTTCTTCTTGAGCGTGAGCGAGATCTCGAGCCAGTCGGCCCTGGGAGCCGCCGGGTACCAGTTCACCGCGTGGCCAAGCGCCTCGGCCACCGGCGCTGCAAGCGGGAATACGATGCTGAAGGCCGTCGAGATCGCGCGCGAGGCTGTCGACGCGGCAAGGCGGTTGTAGATGCCCACCTCGGCGCCGGTCTCCGGGCCGTACTGGCCCTTCCAGAGCTCGATCATCCACTCCTTGCCACCCTGCGCGAAGCGGATCGGTTCGCAGTCGATGATCGCCTGGATGGAGACCGGCGACGACTCGTCGTAGAGCCGGCAGAAGCCGGCGTGGTACTGCCAGGCGTCGGTGCGCGAGACGATGATGTCCTGGCTGGCGTCGTAGGCGAAACCGGCATCGGAGACGGTCTGGGCGAAGGAGTTCTTCGGTGTCCAGGACCTTTCGCCGGTGTCGGGCGGGCTTGTGGCCATGGGGTCTCCCGGTGTGCTTGGGGGGGCGAAGATTCTGCTCCCACGCGACCCGCGTGACTAGGCCTTGCAGGCCCTTGGGGTCAGGCGGCTCGGCCCAGGGCCGCGCTGCGAGCCGGGCATGGGCGCGCCCGTGCGCACATCCGCACGGTCGGCGAGGCCGCTTCGCCTGGACTGTCCCGTCCAGCCAAGCTGCCATCAGATCAAGGGCGCCTGTCGCTCGTCATCCAGCAGGCTGTGCAGGCGGCCGTAGTGACTCCCGTGCGCCACCTTGGCAGGTGCTTGCGCCACCGCTTGCGCCGGAGGATAGGCTTTTCAAACGCCCCTTTCCTTGCCAACGGCACCCCCAGCTGCACCCCGAACACGGTAGAACACGGCACCCGACGCACTTGAATCGGTCCTTGGAGTTGGCTGAGATCTGGTGAGCGTTGACAGCGCCGCGGAAAGTCGTCTTTCTCGGGTGTCGTTTGCGGGTTATCCCTTGTCAGCAGGCCGCTTCCAACGGTCCCGCAAACCCTCGGACGCAGCCGACTCCAACGACCCTGGGCGTTGGGTCGCCTGAACGGTCATGGTTGTGCAGCGTCAGGCCGCTTGCAGCGCCTGGCCACGCGCTGGCGAGCGCGGCGGTGCCCACGCCTGCAACCCCAGGTGCGTGAGGATCTTCTCGATCACCGGCTGCTCCAGGATGGCCGCAATGATCTTCAGCTCGCCGCCGCACTTCGGGCAGTGTTCCACGTCGAGGTCGAACACGCCGTAGATCTCGACCAGGTCAGGATCATCAGCTGACCTGCT